>NZ_JAMPMC010000024.1:0-104688 GCF_028477945.1 Providencia sp. PROV261
CAAGCAGGCATCACGAAGCCCGCCACACCGCACACCCTCCGCCACTCGTTCGCGACGGCCTTGCTCCGCAGCGGTTACGACATTCGAACCGTGCAGGATCTGCTCGGCCATTCCGACGTCTCTACGACGATGATTTACACGCATGTGCTGAAAGTTGGCGGTGCCGGAGTGCGCTCACCGCTTGATGCGCTGCCGCCCCTCACTAGTGAGAGGTAGGGCAGCGCAAGTCAATCCTGGCGGATTCACTACCCCTGCGCGAAGGCCATCGGTGCCGCATCGAACGGCCGGTTGCGGAAAGTCCTCCCTGCGTCCGCTGATGGCCGGCAGCAGCCCGTCGTTGCCTGATGGATCCAACCCCTCCGCTGCTATAGTGCAGTCGGCTTCTGACGTTCAGTGCAGCCGTCTTCTGAAAACGACACAAGTTGATTGGAATTTAATCTATAAACATGTTAAAATACTTGTATAAAATTCTATGTTAAAAAAACGTACATGAATCAAAAAATTGGCTACGCTAGGGTTTCAACCGACGATCAGAACCTGCATTTGCAGAGAGATGCGTTGGCTGCTGCTGGTTGCGAGATCATTTACGAGGACAAGGCCAGTGGGAAGAATGCCGCTAGACCCGAACTTGATAACTGCTTAAAGGCTCTTAGACCTGGGGATACGTTGGTCGTTTGGAGGCTGGATAGGTTAGGCCGTAGTTTGGCAGACTTGGTGAGCGTTGTTACCCATCTGGTTGATGAGCGACGGATTGGATTTCTGAGCCTACAAGAACAGATTGAAACGAACAGTGCTTCTGGAAAGCTGGTTTTTCATGTGTTTGCTGCTTTGGCTGAATTTGAGCGAAATTTGATTAGCGAACGTACCAAGGCGGGATTGGAAGCCGCAAGAGCTCGCGGTCGCTTGGGTGGGCGGAAGCCAAAGTTACAGAAAAAGGATATCAGGGAGATTAGGGCATTACTCAAAGATGGTTCTATTCCTGTATCTGATGTTGCTAGGCGATATGGTGTATCTAGAACGACTATTTATAATCATGTAGGGGTGGTGAGTGTACAAAATTCTAGAGGGGATTAAGTGCTTAAACCCTGTCATACTACACAGACTTTATTGTATAAAATTGGTAAAGTTGCCCCGTCTTATGGAGATTGAATAATGGCTACTGCGGAACAACTAAAAGCGCTTTTAAAGAGTCACGCTGAACGTGACGATCAGCGTTTTTATTCTGTTGCCCTTCAGGTTGCTGCCAAAGAAGCTCGACAGGGGCATAATAAGCTTGCGAGCGATATTAAAAATCTTGTTGAGAAATCTCAGCGTTCTACTAATAAGCTGGGTCTAGCATCGTCTAGAACTATACCTTTTGCGCAACAGAATCAAAGTGAGTTAAAAGGTCTATTAGAGCTCACGCCACACAGCGTTCGCCTAAATGAGCTTGTTCTTTCTGATGACATACAAGAACGTATGGAGAAGGTGATATTAGAACAGCGTCAGAAGGATAAACTCAGTCAGTTTGGTTTGCAGCCGCGTAGAAAACTTCTTTTTACTGGTTCTCCTGGAACTGGTAAGACAATGTCTGCATCTATGTTGGCAACAGAGTTAAAATTACCTCTTTATACAATCGTCCTAGATAATCTTATTACTCGTTTTATGGGAGAGACTGCTGCAAAGTTGCGTTTGATCTTTGATCATATAAGGCAAACAAGAGCTGTTTATCTTTTTGACGAATTTGATGCTATAGGAACTCAACGAGGTGCACCCAATGATGTTGGGGAAATTCGTAGGGTGTTAAACTCATTTTTGTTGTTTGTAGAGCAAGATGCATCAGAGAGTATTATTGTTGCAGCTACAAACCATCCAGAGTTACTAGACCAAGCGCTTTATAGAAGATTTGATGACATCATTAAGTTTGAAAAACCAAAATTTGATCAAATATGCCTTCTTATTCAAAACCGTCTATCACTTTTCGATACCGATGATTTTGATTGGAGGATGGTTGCTGAAGCTGCAAATGGTTTGAGCTCTGCTGAGATTACCCGATCTTGTGAAGATGCAGCTAAAGAAGCTGTTTTGAATTTTAATGCAAAAATAACAAGTGAAACACTGTTAAAGGCCTTTTCTAGAAGGCAGTCAGGTAATAACAAATAAAAAGTATATAAGGGAATTATATGGTTTCTAAAAGGAAGCATTTAGATGTGGCTCGGTTTTTCATTGACGAACCTTTTAAATCTAAAAGGCCTGGTCGAAATTCAGGTGTTCCTGGTCGAGATAGAAACCAACATGGAAGTTATTTGGCTGGTTTATATCAGAATTTAATAAATGCTTACGAACAAAAAAGAAAACAACAAATTAATCCTATCACAGATGATTCTGGTATTTATGTTGAAATTATCGGAGTTGATGGATGCAAGCTCCCATTAGATAGTTTAGATAACAGAGATTTTAAACTCTGTTCTTGCCAAATGAGAGGAGATAGAGAGTTCGCGTTAATTTTTATACCTGAAGATAAACGTGATACATTCCTTAAAAAAATACAACAGTATTTAGACCCTCAGAAAGATGGAAAACCAAATAAGGAAGGCGTTTCTTTTCCTCGAAATCATACGTTAATAGATAGTATTTCCGAGATCAGGCTTGCAAATTTGGAGTCATTTTGGACAGATCCTATAGATTTATTTCCTGCAGATAGGAATCTTGATGTCTGGTGGGAATTATGGTTGAAAAGTAACACCGTAGACGACGTTAAAAAAATAGCAGAGTCTCTTGCTGAAAGAGTTGATGGTCGCTTAGGAAACACATCTCTTTCATTTTTCAATTCTTTTGTTGTTCTTATTAAAGCCTCAGTTAATAAACTTGAGAAAGCTCCTGAATTAATTTCAAATTTAGAAGAAATTCGGAAAGCGAAGGAGACACCAGTTCCCATCATTAGCTCTTCACCAAAAGAGCAACAAGAGTGGCTGAAGAGTATTTCTGATCGAGTATCTCTTTCAGATAATATAACAACCAGTGTGTCAATACTGGATACTGGTATTAATTACAATAACATGCTGTTAAGTAAAGTGTGCTGTGATGATTTTTCTGTTTCTTGGGATCCTGATTGGCCCAAATACGATCAATATCAAGCACTAGCGCCGTTTAATGAGCATGGTTCTTTGCAGGCAGGACTTGCAGCATTTGGGAATTTGATGGATGTCGTATTAGGAAATAGCGCTATCCAACTATCACATGTTATTGAGTCAGCAAGAATTTTACCTCCGCAAGGCAACAATGATCCCTTTTTATATGGGGCTATAACGGTAGGAACAGCATCCAAACTTGAAGTAGATAGGCCAGATATAAATAGAGTATATAGCCTTGCTGTTACGTCTGATCACGAAAGAGAAAGTGGCAGACCTTCTTCATGGTCTGCAGAAATTGATCAATTCACTTCTGGTATGCAAGATGGAAAGCGGAGACTTTTTGTTATTTCTGCCGGTAACAACTTAGATATTCGTCCTGACCAAGACTATTGGGATCAAGTCAATCTCGCGCAGATAGAAGATCCAGCTCAAGCATGGAATGCTATTACTGTTGGGGCATATACAGAAATGACCACAAATGATGATCCATATTTTGAAGGTTGGTCACCATTTGCAATGGCGGGTGATGTTGCTCCATCAAGTCGTTCTTCGGTGAATTGGGCGTGGAGAAAGCAAGCACCATTTAAGCCAGATGTAGTTGCCGAAGGTGGTAATCGACTTTTGTCACCTGATAAGACTGAACTCAGTAATGAAGATACTGTTGGATTATTAACAACATCAGGAAAAACTACCGGTCAGGTTTTTGAGCGGGGTAGTGATACAAGCGCTGCGTGTGCGTTAGTCTCGAGATGTGCGGCTCAGTTAACAGCCGAGTATCCTGAACTTTGGCCCGAGACTATACGAGGTTTGATAATTCACTCTGCGGAGTGGACTCCACGAATGATGGAACGATTTGGTTTATTAAGTGCAGTACATAGTCCTAAAGTAGCAAAAGAAACATTATTGCGTACGGTTGGGTATGGTGTAACAAACATTGACAGAGCTAGATATAGTGCTGACCATGCGCTTACTTTGATCGCTGAAGGCGAAATTCAGCCATTTATCAAATCCCAAGATGCTAATGCGTCATCTGATCCTAAACTAAATCAAATGAAACTTTATCAGTTACCTTGGCCTCTCGCGGAATTGCAAAATTTGCCGCCAGAGTTAGAAGTTAAACTCAAAGTTACTTTATCTTACTTCATAGAACCTAATCCTGGTAGGAGAGGTTATCGTACAAGATATAGCTATCAATCTCATGGTTTAAGGTTTGAAACTATCAGACCTGGTCAATCAATTGCTAACTTCCGTTCTTACATTAATGGTTTAGCAAATATGGATGATTACGATGGACCAGAAGGTGACAATGATGGGTGGTTTTTAGGGAGTCAACTTCGAACAAGAGGTTCAATTCATTCAGATCACTGGACTGGTAGTGCTCAAGATTTAGCTGATATGCATACTATAGCTATTTTTCCAGTAGGTGGATGGTGGAAATATAAAACTGCAGAAGAACGGTGGGAAAATAGAGTGCGGTTTAGCCTTCTTATTAGTATTGAAGTACCTGATGAGAGTGTTGACATTTACTCTGTAATAGAGAATCAGATTGAAGTTGCAATAGAAAATCAGGTCGCAATAGAAATTGTAACTTGAGTTACTAAAAGCCATTAGTTTAATTTCCCCTGTCTTATTTTAAGACAAGAAAATACTTCTAGGAGTTGAAGGCAAGGATGAAACTGCACAGTATTCGGATATCAAATTTTCAAAGTTTTGGTGCTGAACCAACAGAACTGACACTGGAAAATATTACCTATCTGATTGGCCCCAACGGGTCAGGCAAGACTGCTGCACTCCAGGCTTTGTGCCGACTGTTTGCATTTGATCCATCATTACGCCGTATTCAGCGCTCAGACTTCTATGTCCCGCACGATGAACAAGAAGCGCCCGAAGAAAGGCAGTTATGGATTGAGGCGGACTTCGTTTTTCCCGAGTTGGAGGGTGAAGAAGATAACTCAAGCGTTGCTCCCCATTTCAGTCACATGCGCCTTGATGATCCTGACGGAATTCCTCGGGTACGGTATCGCCTAAGTGCCACTATGGGCCTAGATGGAGATATTGATGAAGCTTTCGTGTATGTGCTTGAAGTTGGTCCGGACGGCTCACCTATAAATCCTGAAACAGTTCCTCGATCTGACCGAAATCACATACAAGTCCACTATCTGCCAGCCAGGAGAGATCCTACTGACCACATAGCATACGGAACGAGTGCGCTGCTTGGCCGCTTGCTACGTGCCGTGAACTGGGAAAATGAACGAGAAGAGGTCAAAGGGTTCACCGACCAGATTAGTGAGAGCCTGGCTGCTAATTCATCGGTTAATGCTTTTAGCTCCCACCTGAAGAAAATATGGGGCACCCTCCATAAAGGCAGCTACTTTACAGATCCCAAGATTACTTTTGTGGCATCTGAGATCGAGGCGTTGCTTCGTCATTTGTCCGTATCATTCTCGCCTGGACATGATGACAATCTTGTCGATTTTTCTCGACTCAGTGACGGTCAGAAGTCGATGCTCTATCTATCGTTGGTTCTCTCATCTCAAGCTGTTGGTCGTGCTGTCCTTGCCGGTGAGGACGACTCTTTTGACCCTGAAAAGTTGCGTCCGCCAGTCTTTACTTTAATAGCCCTTGAGGAACCAGAGAACAGCCTCTCACCTCACTATTTGGGAAGAATTGTTAACGCTCTTAACTCAATGACGAGTAACGAGGATGCTCAGGCCCTAGTCGCTACGCATGCTCCGTCGATGTTGCGACGTGTCGATCCGGAACATATTCGATATCTTCGACTTACTGAAACCCGGCAATCAAGAATTAAGAAAATCCAATTACCCGCTAAAACCGATGAAGCGCACAAATTTGTACGTGAGGCTGTCCAGGCATTTCCTGAGATCTACTTCTCTCGTTTGGTTGTGTTGGGTGAAGGGGATAGCGAAGAAATTGTATTACCGCGCCTTTTCCAAGCAAAGGGTGCGCCAGTTGATGAATCAGCGGTTACGATTGCTCCGCTTGGAGGTAGGCATGTAAACCATTTTTGGCGTCTGTTATCCGAACTGCAAATCCCATTTTTGACTCTTCTAGATTTAGATGTGGGCAGATATCAAGCGGGCTGGGGAAGAATAAAGTATGTAAATAACCAACTTGGTTTGTATCAACCTGAAAAGGTACTACCAACTACTTTTTCTTTATCAGATTGGAATGATGACAAAGTACCTGTTCGTACACATCATTTCTTTGAAAACGGCACTAAGAGTGTATTTTTAGAGCTGGAAACACGTGGTGTTTTTTTCTCATTTCCAATGGATTTAGATTTTTCAATGCTTCTTGCTTTCCCTAATGCGTACGGTGTTCAGCAGGAGGTTTCAGATGAGTCTACGATTAAAGCCGTTTTGGGTAAGAGCCATCATGGCTCATACCAATACAGCGGAGACGAGTTAAATCTTTTCTCTACGTATCACAAGCTTTTTAAACTGGGTAGTAAGCCCGCTGCGCATATAGATGCTCTTGCTCAACTGAGCAACGAGGAATTGCTGGCGAACATGCCAGGATCATTTGGACGACTTGCAGATGCCGTGATAGCCAAGCTTGCGGAGCTGCCCGAGTGATTGCTGTAGATGCATGGTTGCCTTCTGATGGGCTAACACTTGAACCCAATGCTCTGCTGGCTGCGAAGGAACAAGCGCGCTGTCTTGCACTGACTGCGGGGCCGGGAGCGGGCAAGACGGAAATGCTTGCACAGCGAGCTGACTTCCTCCTCCGAACCGGAACCTGCCGTTATCCGAAGAGAATACTCGCTATTTCTTTCAAAGTTGACGCCAGCAAAAACTTGAAGGAGCGAATCCAGCGACGCTGTGGACAAGAATTGGCTTCCCGTTTTGATAGCTACACATTTCATGCGTTTGCAAAGCGTATTATTGATCGCTTCCGAGTAGTGCTTACTGGTAATGATGCTCTGGATACGGATTATTCGATTGGCGAAAGAAAAGTCACAAGAAGGCAAATTACATTTCATGATCTTGTGCCGCTAGCAATTCAAATTCTCAAGGCCTCTGTTGTCGCAAGAAATGCCATACGCCAAACTTACAGCGATGTTTTCTTGGATGAATTCCAAGACTGCACGGATCAGCAATATGAACTCGTTAAGGTAGCTTTCCAAAGTACAAGCATTCGTCTTACCGCTGTCGGTGACACCAAGCAGAAAATCATGGGATGGGCAGGAGCTTTGGACGGAATTTTCCAAACGTTCGCTAAGGATTTTTCAGCCGTACCACTAAACATGTACCGAAACTTTCGTTCAAAACCACGCCTGCTTCGGATGCAGAACGAGATAATTCGTGTGCTTGATCCAGCTTCCGTTATGCCAGATCACCAACTTGCTGGTGAGGAGGGAGAGGTTTTCGCGTGGCAATTCGAGAATGCACAGGGGGAAGCTGAGTATTTGGCCGATTTGATTGCCGGGTGGATAAGAAATGAAAAGGTTCCGTTGTCCGAAATCGCCGTATTAGTGTCCAAACAACTAGATCTTTATGCCAACCACTTGATGACGGCATTGGAAGTTAGGGGAATACCGTACCGGAACGAGCAGGAGATGCAGGATATTACTGTTGAACCTGCCGCGAGGCTCGTTGTTGACTATTTGTCCTGCCTCTACGGCCAGCGAGAGCCCAAAGCTTGGGTTCGGCTTATGAATCAATTGATTCCCTTTGCTGATGATGAGGTGCAGTCTAGCGCTAGGCAAAGCTTCCAACGCTTCTTCAAGGAGCAGAGAAAAATCATCACCATGACCGAGCTGTTGGATGAGCCGTTTTCGGGATGGTGGGATTCTGTGTGTAGCTTTCTGAAGAAAATAGGAATGGAGACTCTTGTTGCTCTCTCGCCCGACTATGAGTCACATGCTAGGTTAGGTGAAGTTGTGAGAGATACCAAAGCGCGCATTGAAGAATTGCTTGAACTTACCCCCGATTTGCCTCAAGCCTTGACTCGTTTCTCTGATGATCAGGCTGTGCGTATTCTGACTATCCATAAGAGCAAAGGATTGGAGTTCGACTCAACGATAATTATGGCCGTTGAGAACGAAATATTCTTTGGGGATCAAGATGCTAATCGGTGTGCTTTCTTTGTTGGTGTATCCCGTGCCAAGCGTCGGCTTGTTGTTACATACGCAAAAGAGCGAGATAAGCCTGATAATTATTCAGGGATATGGCGAACGAATCGCTCTGCTCAGTTAGAATATTTTGGATATACATCTCCTTTTGTTAAGTGAGCCGATAGTAAGTTAGTTGAGCATCCAAACACCGCCCAAAAGGCGCTTTTTGATTATTTCCTACCACTCAAGAATCGTTCAGGTTGTAAGGTTCTATCTAAAAAGCATCAAAAAGCGACTTCTGAATATACAAGACATTTTTAAGAATGAAAACATCACCCAAAAGCCATCGAAAAGCCACTTTCTGATGAACTTGACGTTACTATCAGATTGATTAATATATGAATTGTAAACGGTAGCTGGCCCAAAACAGCATTTTTCCAAATCTAAGGCGTTTGCCTTCACTTCGTTAACCCTCAGGGGGACTGTCCCCTAGGGGCACTCCTCCGTCTAAAACCTATCTCCCCGGAGGAAAATCAGATGTTTATCATCATTGTGCTTGCAGCGTTTTGCTGCTGCCTGCGTTTGTGCATTCCGCAAGCGACCAGGCTTCCATATCGCGATCTGGCTGACAGCTATGTCGCGTTCCTGGCGCTCAATTCCGAGCGGCCAAACACAAGAGGGCCTCCCTCATCCGTCAGAACGAGTGCTGGATTTCCGGCTTACTCTATGCTCCACCCCGTCTCTGTCGCCGTAGGCGTAAACAGAGACGGGGGTAGAGCCCCCGACGGAAGCCTTGAGCCTCAAGGGCTCTAGGCTTTCGCACCGCGCACGAATGTGCGCGAATTATACCGCCTTCGGCGGTTAGCGCGCTTCGCGCTTTCCTTTCCAAAGAATGACACGACAGTACCAGCCGGATCTGCTGGCAGTTTGTTCCGTCGGAACAGACCAGCCAATGGAATGAGCAGTTCGCTCCATAGCAGTACAATTCGTAATTAATGACCGTGGACATCGGGTTTAACTGTCCTGTGTTTGGGCAAGATCCCAGCGTTGGCCTTAGCATGCAGAGCTAATTAAAAAACTGCGTTTCACTTACCACCGGATACGGACGGGCCAACAAAGTAACAATTTTGATTAACAGAGTTAGGGGGATCAATGCGTTCAGAGCGGACTAATCCGGATTCACGGAATTTTGGTCTTCGTAGTCGAGATATAAACAAGGCAGCCCTGAACGCTCTCAAGGAGGGGATGAAGAGTTTTCAGTCCATAGCCACTATTCATGACCGATGGAGCGTTTTTAGCGCTTGGATTAAGTCCGAACAGGGCATAAAGGACATGCGGGACATAGAAAAGGCTCATTTGGTCGCTTATGCGGCGCACCTTAATGATCGCTACGAGCGGGGAGAAATTGCGCCATCCACGGCGCAGAACTACCTGAGCGCAGTGAATCGGGTGATGGAGATTGCGCGTGGCGACCGACAGGTACGTGTAGATCCTGTCTCCGAGGGGGGAATTCCAAAGCGCTCAGGTATCGCCACTGGCGACCGAAGTGTTTCGGAAGCTTCCCATAATGCCGCAATGGGGGCAGCCTCCGAGCGCCTTGGGGCTTTGCTGGAACTACAGCGTAATTTCGGTCTGCGGTTCGAGGAATCGGCCAAGCTGGATGCAGCCAGAGCACTAAGAGAGGCCGATAAAACTGGCTCCGTGAGCATAAAAGATGGCACCAAAGGTGGCCGGGCGCGCACTGTTCCGATCACCAGTGATGCTCAAATTACGGCACTCCAGCGAGCCGCCGCCATACAGGATGGCCGCAGCATGATCCCCGCAGAGAAGAATTATCGTGAGTTTCGGCAAGAAGCCTACCGGGAGATCGGCCGCCATCCGGTGAACTTCCATGGCGAAAGGCACCACTACGCTCAAACGCGCTACAAAACTTTGATGCGTGCTGATTGCCCGGTAAAAGCAGGTGTTAAACATGGGCGAGAGCACTATGAATATTTAGCCAAAGAACTTGGAGTATCAATAGCTCACGCCAAAATGCTGGACAAAGAAATCAGATCTGAAGTGGCTTTGGAATTGGGTCATGGTCGCATCGATGTGACAAATAGTTATTTGGGGTAATTGATGGAAAAATGGGTAAGAGAAAGAAGCCATGTTTATGTGCGGCATGGAGGGAAGACGGCTCGGCGAGCTATGGTAAAAAGGCTAATTTCGGCTCTAAACGATATTGCCGCCAATGAAAAAGGAGTCAACGCACCATCACAAATTGGAAGAGCTCATATCCACCGGTATTACACAAGGCATCAAGGATTGAGTACCACGACATTGCGGGATCATTTTTATGCGTTCCGACTCTTGTGGGAATTACTTAACCGTCCTGGAGAGCCTCCGCGCCCAAAAAACACCGGCTCTGCTGATTAAAAGCCATCTACGCCTATGTCATATTCCTTAATAAGACCTTCCGTTCGCTGCTTTGTTTAAATGTGCCCAAAAAGGGCCAATACAGCGCGTGTCGATTCAGAAATGAGCTGTTAAATTTGAATCAACTTCAGCTCCGTGCTGAGTATGTGCGATAGCTGGTCGCCAAAAACAAACAGCATTTTATCAATTTATCCCGTAACCGGGGTTCACCGGTTATGCGGTGTAACCCCTTCAATTCCAACTAATTGGAGGTGTTTATGTACTTTTCTACGTTCGTTTTGATCATGATTGTTACCGTGGGCGTTATTGCTTTCGGGGCTACGATTGTCGCCAAACTACTAAATAAGGCTTCGATTCTGGCATATCGATCATTGATAAAAACGCGGCCTGTACGGGTCGTTAGCCCATTGGTAACTAATAGCAGTTCATTGTGTGGTGAATGGTTGAAAGCTACCTCCGGTAGCCATCAACCTAGAGTCTCCGATGCTGTCGAATGCGCTCCGCTTGAGGGGGAGCTGGTTGCAGAACGCGCTGTAATAGGTTCCACCAGGAAATTATTGTCAGCTCAAAGATGAGGGAGATTTTATGTATCGACTGATTCTGACAAACAAAAAAAAGCGAACGCGAGAGTATCAGCCTTCTGATGCTGGTTATAGGGCAGCTCTCAAAGCCACGCGCAAGTTTTTGGAACAAAATCCCCAGGGAAATGCAGTGCTTTACGGGCATGGTGTTTGTGAGTCCTTCACTATACGCAACATGCCTGAAGCCTAATCCCTAATTAAATAACCCAACCGGGTACTTTGCCCGGTTGGGCTAAGTCCCGGCTATTAAACTTTTGGAGAATTAATATGTTGGGACAAAATCAAACAGAGATCCATCAATTCGATGTGTGTGGCCGCGTGTATTATCGTGGGGTTAACTACACTGAAAAAGAAGGTGAGTTGGCTGTTGAAACAGTAGAAGCTACTTCTCATGATGAAGCTGAAGCGCTGTTTAAAAGCCTGCAGGATGAGTATGCTCGTGAGTGTAATCGGACTGTTGAGCGCATCGATATCACTTTCACTATTGACTTGACGATAGCTGAAAGCGACAACGATGAACCGTACTTAGTGATGTAATTACTAAGAAAAGCAAAGGGCCAGCTTGTCTGGCCCTTTGCTACTTCTGGTGATAGGAATCTACTGAATCGGTTTCATTATCCTGCTTGGCCGTTTGCTCATCCAAGAGGCTGAGCATCTCTGATGCCTTGCGTCTGGCCTCGGCTACAATTTCTGGCTTCTCATGCTCCAAGATCTGGTCTAGTGTTTTTGCCACTGGTAAATCTCGCTAGTTTAGTTAGACTCTAAGTATATAAGGTTTTACAAGAGAGGTTCAGTTCCGTGGATGCCTTTACTATTGCAATGTTAAGTTTGCTCGCATTTTTTACCATTGTGACGTTCGGAAGTTTGTATTTATACAACAAACACAATCAAAATCGCGCTGATCAATAAATATATGTGTATTAAACGGCTCTGTTATCTATGCTGAATAATTCAGCAACAAACTGGTATTTTTACTGTCTCAATTAGATGATCGGACATAGCGTTAATTTCCTCATCGTCTAGCTTCGGGGCAAACAGGGGCGTTCCCCAGAATTGAACCTGTGGATAGTCTGAAAGCCTAAATACTCCATGCGGCCATCGGTCCTCGTCACCCAACCACCGGCGTAAAGTCAGATCTATACCCCATCCATTCTTTAGCTCTATCCAGCAATGCGGATTGATTTGAGTCTTGCTATGCACTGTTTCAACAAACCCTACTCTGCACTGATGTGGAATGTCTGATTTGGCTAGAATGTGGCTGATCACGTAAGTCATCACATCACAACCGGCTTTTGAATCCTCCAGATTTAGCAAAGCCAGTTCCAGTTCTTCATGCCACAGACTCATTGTGCCTTCCTAAATAGCAATTGCTGGCCTTTTTCATAGATAACTGGATATGGTAAAGCTTTGCCATCCTGGAACACACTATTGGGCGGGAAATACATGACTGCCCACTCCGGCAGCGCTCGGCTCGTACTTTTGTAAAAATCGTCCATTGGAAATGATTTCACGTCGCTGACCTGGGAGAAAATCAATCGAGAATATTTGGTCGTGTTATTAGCGGCCAGATTAAAGCTATCAATATTACCACTGCCCACAAAGGCTGGTGTTTTCCAAGGATTAGGCATTGTAACGTTGTATGCAATTACGCAGTTTGAGCCATCACAGCCAAATTGTGGAGCCGTTACTGCCCACATAATTAAGGGATTTCCATCAATCTTAGGCGCTGTACTTTCCACTATTTTAGTTAAATCCAGGTTCATAGATTTCGCGGCTACCGCAACGGCATTATCAATTAGGTTTATGTAGTTGCTATAAGCATCTTCTGAGGATTTAGCCATTGATGCAGGCATCCAAGCCATCAAACTTGGCCTAGCGGATGGGTTATCCGGTGATGTAAGAATGCTTGCAGTGTTAAACATGAGAGTTTGCTGACCGTTCAATCCTCTTAATGGAGCATCAAGCGATGTGGCCAGGCTTGTGACATTTAGCGCTTTCATCAGTAGAGACTGTCTATATGAGTTCCGCCCATCTTCTGAGTCTCTCAGATCTTGGTCATAAATACCCCCAGCTCTTGCCAAGTTTAGCGCTCTGGACATCTCTGAATTATAGGATTTTGGGGTTGTAGCACAGCCTGCGAGCATAATGGCGGCGAACAAGGCTGTAGCTGAACTTACGGAAGTTGACATATTCATTTTCATTTAAAGCTCCTCTTTTAGAAATAGAGTGCCATTGGTTTGTGAAAATGCAACAAGGGTTAATTAAAACTTTTTAAAAATCATAAGTTTGTACTGACGTGACAAAGTTGCCGACATTATTCAATGATTAACTTTCACATGTGAAAGTTTTATTTGGGCTGCCCAAATTGGACAGTTTGGGAGTTCGGTTTGTACTCATTTGCTCGGTAGGCTTTCGGGTGACACGAAACCTATTGGAGCAACAGTATGAGAGTCTCTCCCCCTTACATTAGAACACTATCTGCCTCTTGTTTAATCATCTTCTCTGTCGTCGCCACTCATGCCTCGGCTGAAGGGCTTCAGTCCGAGATGGATAGACTATTCAACGAAATGAGTAATACAACTAGACCGGGTATTCATGAGACACAACGCCGTGGAGTTATTGCGGGTGGGCGTGTGACCACCAAAGCGCGTATTTTTGATGAAAACCTAGTTAGCTTTGTCCCTCCATCCTGGAAAGCTGGGTGTGGTGGCGTTGATCTATTCGGTGGTTCTTTATCGTTTGTGAATGCAGATCAGATTGTTCAACTGATGCGAGCTGTGGCAGCAAATGCAAAGGGCTATGCTTTTCAACTAGCTCTGGATAATGTTTTTCCTGATGGTGCCAAATGGATAGAAAACTTTCAGAAGAAAGTTCAGGCTTTGAACCAGCATTTAGGCAATTCTTGTCAGTTAGCTCAGGGTATTGTTAACGATTCACTAAGTGCTTTTGACACGAAACTAAAGAACGATACTCGTACAAAAGCATCGACCAAAGGTTTATTTGAAGACATGTTTTCTGCAACGCAGGAAACGGATGGACAAACGGCAATCAAGACGCTGAAAGACAACTCGCCACAGGCCTACCAAGAGATGATAGGTAATATTGTCTGGAAGCAACTCAAAAAGAATAGTGTAAGTTCATGGTTCCAGTACGGGGATAACAGCCTGCTTGAAGCCATGATGTCTATAACTGGTGCCGTTGTCATTGGTGATTTAATTAATGATCCAAATCTTGCTGGAGCAAACAACAGTACTAATCCCATCGTCACCTTACCGGGGAATCGAATTACCCTTGGAGATCTCATTTCAGGTGGCTCTGTTAAAGTTTATTCATGTGACAGTGATACGGTTAACTGTATTTCTGCTGGTTCTGAGCTGAAGAGTGTTCAGCTCAGGGGTATTGGCAATCAAATGTCAGATTTACTTCTTGGTTCTGATTCTTCACCTGGATTGATTTATAAATATGCAAACAATGTTGGGGCTTTAAGTTCTGCCGAGATAGCTTTTGTATCAAATCTCCCCAGT
The DNA here is from genome assembly GCF_028477945.1 of Providencia sp. PROV261. Taxonomy (NCBI): domain Bacteria; kingdom Pseudomonadati; phylum Pseudomonadota; class Gammaproteobacteria; order Enterobacterales; family Morganellaceae; genus Providencia; species Providencia sp. PROV261. The sequence goes on from NZ_JAMPMC010000024.1 coordinate 14,714, forward strand.
AGCTTTGGCTCACTTTTCCGAAATCTTTCCGCTGTTTCCAGTGATACAGCAGAGCAGTTTGCTCAGCAAGCACAGACCATCATAGCGCTAGATATAACCTACAGGTTTATTGAGGAGATATACCGGGCAACAACTATTGCGTTAGCTAACAGTGATAATGCCTATCAACAAAAAGCTGTTGATGTACTTGATGCTTCTCGGGCTGTTGTCAGACAAGAGTATGACCAATTAATTGTGAGGCACGGGAAGCTAAGTGATCTGATGGGGTATTACAACAGCTTACTTGATGTCACAAAGAAGCAGCGGCTTTTACTTGCGGCCCAAGCATCAGGGAAAAAGGAGTAACTAATGGATTTTAGTATTTATTCCGTCGGTGATGCCGCATTTCTAGAGCAAATAATGATTGCTGTAGCGATGGCTACAGGCACCGGTGATTTTGAACGAATGGTAAGTATTGGCCTTTTAATTGGCGCTCTTATCATCTCATTTCAGTCGTTATTCCAGGGAGCTAAATCCTGGGATTTACATCAAGTTTTTGCTTGTTGGCTCGTGTATGCCATTTCCTTTGGAGCCGGCGTTACGGTAACTATTGAGGACGCGTACAACGGACAAGTGCGAGTAGTGGATAACGTACCTGTTGGTCCAGCCGCCGCTGGTTCTATAATCTCAAGCGTTGGATTTGGTCTCACAAAACTCTTTGAGGTTGCATATAGCCCTGTCGCGAGTGTGACTGAATCAAAGTTCATGGATTCTTTAGAGTTATTATCAAAGCTCAGAAATCACGAAATGGAGTCAGCACTATGGACTGTCTGGAATGATTCCCTAGGAGGCGGTGCTGTTGATATGAAGAAAAGCCTGACTAACTACATATCAGAATGCACAGCAATTAAATTTTCATTAGGTGAGTCAAATGAGGATCAAATCAACACAGAGAATTGGCGTACAGCTCTCAGATTTGATTCACAAATATATGGGACCCGATTGTACCTGTCTCCATCTGGCCCGACAGATCCCAGTTGTACAGATGGCTGGATTCAGTTGAGCCAATCCTTTGAAACTGCCTTCAATTCTGGCCTTTCGCAACAAGCTCTTGGCTATTTGTTGTCTACCACTGATGCTTTGAATGCTACATCTGACGCTTTATATCGCCTGCAGGTTACGAATGTGGCCGCAGGTGATTTTATAAAAGCCAATTTTCTGCAACCTATCGTACAGCGTGGCTTTGCTCAGTACTACAGTGATATGAATGATCCGTACGCACAAATCATGCTCACTCAAGCTGAGTCTCAGCGAAATACGCAATATGCAGCCGAACAGTCTTTGTTTGTAAAATCGATTCAACCTCTTATGACCTTGGTAGAGGGGTTTGCCTATGCGATTACGCCCATAGCCGCATTTGTGATGGTGCTAGGTTCTAAAGGTTTGCTATTGGTCGGTAAGTATCTTCAAATGCTTATATGGGTACAACTTTGGTTGCCAATTATGTCGGTAATCAATCTATTCATTTACATAATGGGGCAGCAGGCGCTCGCAAAATATACCACAGGGAACTTATCCTCATTTGAAGGCGTTGCATATGCTGGGGCCGAAATTGAGCGTTGGATAGGGATAGGTGGAATGATGGCCGCAGCAACGCCAGTCCTATCGTTGATGTTAGTAACTGGCTCAGTATATGCCTTCAATAGTATTGCTCAACGAGTGGGGGCGAGTGATACAGTCAATGAAAAACTAATGTCTCCAGACTTAGTGGACCGTGGTTCTGTTTTGAGTCAACAACCACAATTTAATCAATCCCGGATTGCTGGAACAATGACCTCTGGAGGTGAGTCGTTAGTTGATAGTATTAACTTAGGGAGTACCGTAAGTAATGCACTTAGCAGTAGTTCTGCTGCTACTGCACAGGCTCAGAAAGGTTTCGCTAGCCAATTAAGTAATAGTGTGTTTTCTGGACATGGTTCAGAACAGACTTATTCACAACTACAATCATTAGGACAAACGTTGAGAGCGTCTGATTCAACTCAGGCTAAAAGTATTTTGTCCGCGGCGCAGAACTACGTTACTGATCGTGGGATAAATGCTTCTCACACGGATGCTGTGGCAGGAGCTATTGCTATGCGTGCTAGCGCTGGAGTGGATGCCGGAAAACTTGCTGCTGCTTTTACAGGACCGGTTGGTGCCGCTGTAAATGCCGCTAATCCGGTATCTATGAACGGTAGTTTAGATGTATCTGCGCAATCGCAGAGTCAGGATAGTAGACAGCAGCTTAGTTCTGATATTGACTCTTTATCTCGCGGACTCGGTTTTACAAAAGATGACAGTTCAGCATTAACGAGTGATTTGGCGCGGCAAGTGTCTACTGATAAAGGTCAACGTTTTACCCAGAGCTTAGGTGAAGAGCAGAGAAAGCAGCTCATGCAATCCAGTTCTGATCTTTTGTCTTCGCAACAAACCTACCAAGAGTTATCTCAGGCTCAGCAAACTATCGGGACTACTAGCAACAATAATATTATCGCGTTAGCTGACAAAGTTCTGAACAACTGGTCAGCCGGTAAGTCATTGTCAGATGGTGTTAGACAGTCATCGCCAGAGACAAGAGATTTTGCGCAAAGAAAAGCCCAGCATTACCAAGATTTAGGTATTGATTCCCAGAGGGCAATAGTTGGAGGGCAGTTGTTTGCTATGCTCAATTCCAACTCTCCATCTGAACAAGCAATTGCAGCCGGTGCAATAGCAAAGGCCACTGGTGGTAACAGTGGTATTGACTTTAATCAACCTGGTCATAGTGCAATGTTGGTAAAGGATGCTCCGCGCTATGTCTCGCCGGTTGAAAATTCGAGCGCACTTTCGGCACCGGAAAGAATGAGCAATGAACAAAAGCTTTTAGCTGAATCAGGCAGTATTGGATCTGAAAATTCTGTTCGTGACGCTCATGAAAAGGGTATCCAACAACTTGAGCAGAGTTATGGGACAAGCAGAAATGAATATCTTAATGACCGCTTGCCTGCGTTAAGAGCACAGATCATGGCATCCGATTTGGCCCCGTCAACATCCAGTGCTTTGTTTGCAGGTGCTGAGGGCGCAGGTCGTTTTGTACAGCAAGTTGTGGGTGGCGCAGGAGCCGCCAAAGAAGGGTTCGCAGAGAGTTTTGGGCAATCGATGTCTAAGTTAGCCCAGATGACTCCGGAACAACGAGATCAGTTTATTGAGGACACAAAGAAAGGGGACGATTACGTCAAGCAAGAGTATGGTCTTGGAGGCTTCCTGGCTGTAGGTGCTGCAAATCTGGGTAGGGATATCATTGGTGTGGGGATCAGTGGATTTGAAGCCGGTAAAGAATGGTTAACCGGTAATTCAGATCTTTCAGAGGCAGCACAGGGAATGTCTGTTAGAGAAAGAGGGATGTTTTTTGCTTCAGCATTAGCAAGTGCAAGCGAGGCTGGAGCTGGAAAGGCGGCTGAGTTTGTTCAGCAATATGGTGACGAATTCAGGCAGATAGCAATGGATACTGCAAGATATGATTATGGTTTGAATAGTCAGGCAGGAGCAGAATTGTTTGCTGCATCGTTGATGGGCGGCGATTCATCGCGCTCTGGAGAACTAAGAGAAAATCTCAGAGAAGAGGTTGGTGATAACGTATTGGCAGATAAAATGGCTGCGATTATTGAAAGTTCTGCGGGGGCAGGTAAAGACCAAGCGGGCGGATATTTAGCGCCTGTATCAAGGTATTTGTCCGTAGCCAAAGGAGGCCGTTAATGAGCAAACGAGCTAAATATAGACGCGCAATTAAAGAGCTTAAAGTGATGATATTACTGGGGGAAGGGAGATGGCTAAACGAAAAGCCAATCTCCTGTGGAAATAAAAAATTTATCGTCGATGGTTCGGTGTTGAACAATGTAATCAGAGAGCATCCGGAACTTAATAAACACATTTTGATAGGTTTTTTTTCGTCGCCTCAACGGTATCCGTTATTAAGATATAAAGATAGGCAGTTAACGTTAAGTCTATAATTAATAAAAACAAAGGCTCTCAGGAGCCTTTGTTTTTATTCAATCCATAGAAGCTTCCGGATACATCTACGTCACTTACCATTGGAGATCCTGTGGCAGGGTTGTATGTGACGTCTGCAAACAGATCTCGCCCAGATAATGTGTTCGTTTTACTCCCGGAATTACTGATTAGATAGGCTCTTCTACCAATCTTTAAAGATGCCAGCAGAGAAACTCCGACTACAAAAAATATGAGCGACCATAGGCCAAGAAGTTTGTACGAATAGAACAAACTTACGATTAAAAACAAAGAGAATAGCGCCTTTTTCATTTACGCCTCCTGATTAATATGTAACCGATTATAGATTATCGTTCAGAAATGCAAATCTTCATAGCACCATAAAATGATACTGTAAAAAAACACAGTATTTGGCGTTGCATTATCAAAAAGTCATGGTATTTATGATTGATGACAAAGTTAATCAGTGAATAAATCAGGTGTGTTATGGAGAAAGATATGAAGCATTTAGATCGTGAAACTGAAAAGCGATTAAACACAGTCGTTAAGGCAATCGGAACATTGTTTATTCTAAGCTTTCTTGCTCACTTGGTTATCTCGTCGTGGAGAGATGACCAATATGGATTTACCTTACTAGCGTTGATTGCAGGGAGCGCGTTAGTTTCAATCAATCTGGGCCGCAGAAAAAAAGGTAAGGAGGACTACTGATGTATGCCTTAGAGCCGTTAGAACGTGATGTTATTGGTAGCTTTGACAGGTTTGCCGTTCAATTGAGTGAAGAGAAGCCAGACCAAGATATTTATGAGTTCGATTTGACTCTGTGGACACTACTGAAGCTTTTATCAGCCAATGCGCCATCCCAGGTTAGCAATCATTTTTCTCTTCCAGAAGATCTTGTTAATAAATTGGCGTCAACTCCTGACAGTTATCTTTCACAATTAGCGAGTGGAGTTCTTCTGAGCTTTAAACTTGAAACAGATCAAATGGAAGTGATCGATACTCTTGCCGGTAGCTACGATTCTGTCATATGCCTTAAAAATGTTGTGGACGACTTTGACGCAGCGTACTGGCTATTGCTTAATAAGTTAGCTAGTAGAAACTTGGACATGGCGATGCAAATTTTTGGTGTATCTTCTGGTCTTGCTTCCTCAGTCGCCGCCTCCTCAAACAGCCAGTTAAGGTCGTTATCGCATAGGGTCGTTATTAGATTTTCATTGAGATTTGATATTGGCGTACTCGATCAATTCTTATCAGCATCTCTTGCCGATACAACGCCGATTTTATTAAAAAAGATTCAGCAATCTTTGGTGTGGAGATAATCATGAGTGAATGTTTTACATCTGGTTCGTTATCTCGCTGGGTAAAAGCAAGGCACATGGCATTGGCGGGTTATATCACAAAGATAATTATCCTAGAGACTGGTTTGACTTATAAGCAAGTTCGCAGGCTGTACGCTGAGCTTGAATATTGCGGATATGATGTGAAGGATAAGAAATCCAGGACATTCCGTGGTGGAGCGACGCTGATCCACAGTCAGACATCTAAAATTCAAGCATCGCTTTTAATGCAGCTCTATTCAAATCTTGGAGGGGAAAAAGTTAAGCGTTCTGTAGATATTAGCGCTCTGAATAAAGCGTTTAGGATGTATCACGCTATCCGTAAAGAAGTACCAGGTATGAAGGGAGGAAAATGGGAGCCCTTCGACATTACAGATGCCTGGTGTCTTGCCTCTGAACTGCGCAATGGAGAAGCAATGATTGAGCATTGCGAGCAATGCCAATGCACTTTTTTTACGTCAATTAATCAGCGAACATGTGTTGAATGCCCATTCTGCCGGGTCTCAAAAGCTGCCTGAATACATCCGCGTATGCCGCAAAAGGGCAAATAGCGATGCTAATTTTTATGAGAGAGCGACATAGCATTATCCAAACTAAAAAGCTGGAGAAATGCTATGTCCACTATGCCGCCCATCATGACGAGGTTTGTTGCCTCGCTCCTATGTTTAACCATCTCAGTTCTTCCGATACATTCTTATGCGGGTAATCAGGAACCTAACATCGGAGCTGTTGGTCGTGATGCCAAACAATTTGGTTTATCTATTGCGAACGGAGTTAAGCAAAACTCTGCTCAGGTTCAAGATGGTAAAATTTCTCTACCAGTCGGTAATGGTCAATCAACATCCATAAACATAAATGAACTGTTTCCTGGAGTTCAACCTGGTCAAAATACCGCAGAGTATTTCCCTGATGCAGCATCTCCAGAGGAGCTAGAACAGATATTTAGTGATGCTGATGCTATGGATCAGTTTGGTAATGAGGCAAAAGCCAATTTATTCCAAGACGCCAACAGCTCCAATCCCTCAATATCAGGTTCTGCATATCAAGTTCTCATGGATGCGGCCAATCGCTCACGCCCTGATTTCAGTAATGACCCGGTATTGAATCTAAGCAAAAAGACCTATGAGGATATGGACCTCATCGCAGGTGGCTTTGGGGATTGTTCTGCCGAAACAACCATTAATCAGAATACTATCAACGCCCACATTCCAGAGTATGAACGGTGTCAGCGTGTTGTAGATCAAAGCGCGGACTGTGAGGTTGTCCATGACTACGATGCCTCTGTGGTGAAGCACTATGATGGCCCATACAACCTCAAGTCCTGTGGTGACGGATGCACGGAGCTCTGGATTGGTAAGGTTGGGGACGATTACTGGGCTGGTAACTGTAAAATCTATGAAGAGTACACAAGAGTCCAGGTTAGTAACCCGGATGCTATCGTTTCCGCAACACTTGAATATGTTAAGTGGGATGATTACATGCAAGTGTGGGTCGGTAAGTCCGGCCAAGAAACTAAAGTGTGGTCTGGCCCAGATGGCAACTTCCCTCCAGAAACAGCCGGTAGATGTGAGCTCTCCACGAGTTGGGAGCGAAACCCTAATGTTGATGTCACTCCCTATTTTAAGAACGTGAAAGATGGTGATGTTGTTACATTCAAGATCCGTGTTTCAGTAACTGGTGAAGGTGAGGGTTTTGGCCGCATAAAACTCCGCTATGACCCATCGAAAGCCATTACCAAGGATGAGTGGGCTCCACAGAGCTGCATGGATTCAGCCAAAGGGGTTGTAGATGGTTTTGCCGAAGGCGAGATAACATGTATAGATGACCCGACTGATGCTACGGGCTGCACAGTCATCAACGGGGTCAAAGTTTGCGAATCCCAACTGAAACCGTCACCTTTCCCTGGCATTCCAAAGCTGTGCAAAAAGGTTCGAGTTAAAGCCGACTATGACTTTTATAAGGGGCAAATGGACTGCTGGACAGATCCTCAAGGTGAAACACACTGCCCTGTAAATACTGGTGGAAATCTCAACAGTTGCCAGATGTATGAGGATAATCCTCAGTGTGGATTTATTAGTTCTGAATGTATTGATGGAGCAGAGGGTTCCTCGGGTAAGTGTTATGTGTTTAAAGATACCTACGACTGCGGAACGGACATATCAATACCTACTTTAGAGAAAGAAACGACGTATCAATGTGGTGGACCCATTAGGTGTATGGGGGATGATTGTCTCGATATAACAAAGTCACAAAGCACTGATTTCGCTCGTGCATCTGCATTGTTGAATGCAGCTCAGTTCATGACTCAGGATATGAGTTGTACTGGTCAAAATTATGATGATAACCCCACTGGTGAAGAAAATGTGATGTGTTCAGCTTTTGCCGGTGAGGCTGGGGAATGCAAGATTGCTGTGGGTGGTGTCTCAGATTGTTGTGAAAAGCCGACGAATATTTCGTTTGCTGATTATCTCAATTTGATTATGGCCGTGCCTAAGCTAGACGGTGCCGTTATGGGACTCTCTGATGGCAGTGCCGTGAAAGGAGCATACCAAGTATTAAGAGACCCCGTAATGTCTGGCTGGACCGAAATAACACAGCCTTTTGCAAGTTATATAGAAAATATTAGTGGAGCGGTTGATAGTTTTCTCCAGCCTGTTCAACAGTTTGCCCAGGAGACTATTGGCGCATTAAAGGAGCAAATTACCAAGCTGACTTCTGAAGCTCTAGGAAATGCTTCTGCGACGGGAGCCGCTGGCGTACCTGCTGGGGCTCCTGAATCAATGACTGAACAAATCCTCGGCCAACAAGGTGCCGCCATGCTAAGCACCGTTATGACTGTTTACACAGTCTATGTAGTGTCGATGGTCATGATCCAAATGATTTGGAAGTGCGAGGAAAAGGAGTTCACCATGAATGCTAAAAGAGCACTAAATAGCTGCACATACGTTGGATCTTACTGCAAGTCCAAAGTACTGGGAGCATGTGTCGAGGAGCGAGAGTCCTATTGCTGTTTCAACTCGCCACTCTCTCGAATCATCCAAGAGCAAGTGCGGCCACAACTTGGCCTTAACTTTGGTGATGCGCGCACACCTCAATGCGGCGGAATTCCATTGGATCGAATAGCGGATATTGATTGGAGTAAGGTTAACCTAGACGAGTGGTTGGGTATACTTCAGCAAAATGGAAAACTTCCTGATCCCGCATCGTTAAACTTGGATGCTTTAACGGGAGCTGGAAGTGATTTTAATATTGATGGTACTCGACAAGACGCCTCAGAACGTATTATGGAGCGGCTGGAAGGGATTAATGTGGACAAAATTAGAAACGACAAAGCGCGTGAAATCTTTCCTGACTTGGATGGCAATGGTGGTTGATGTTTATCAATGAGAAACTTTCACATGTGAAAGTTTTTGTGTCGGAATAAATCGCCTAGGTGCCCAAATAGGGCACTTCCAGAGGCCATGTTTACGGGGGTTCACCCTCAAAATTTCTCCAGTAAATCAATGATGATGCTGGAGAAATTTATGCAGCAAACTTTAAATGAAAAAGATTACAGTCACCTGCAGATGATCTCTGTGTATGAGGTGACTGCCCTACTTAAAATCTCTGTGCCAACGCTTCAACGAATCCGCACAAACGACCCTTCATTTCCCAAACCATATAAAATCAGTGGCGATAAAACACTAAGATACAGGTTAGATCAGTTGGAGGCATGGCTTGATTCCCGCAGGGTAAGTAATGAAGCCATTTAGCCAACTACTTGCTCAGTATCAGGCGGATATCGAAGTAGAAAATAGTGATAAATCACAAGGCTTGAGTCGGGCTGAGTCTGAATTAATAGATGCCTCAGTAAGGATTAAATCAGATCCACCCTCGCCCAATGATTTCACTTTTATGCACTCAATCATGTGCCAAGTCGGTTTGCCTCGTTCAAGAGTAAATGGATCTGAGTTTGAGAGGCGTTGTGGTGCTGCTGGTCTATACATCCGAGCGGGTAAAATTTGGGATGGTAAGCAGTTTCTCCAACAGCCTGTTCCGTATGGTCCCATGCCAAGGCTTGTAATGGCATATCTGAATACTCAAGCGTTGCGTTCAAAATCACCCGAGATTGATGTCGGCAATAGCGCCAGTGCTTTCCTCAAACAACTGGGCAAGGAGTCATCAGGAGGAAAAAATGGGAGCTATACAAACTTCCGTAAACAGCTTTTGGCGTTATCTGCTTGTAGTATTACCCTTGGTTTTAGTACCGCTGATAAAGCGTTCACTTACGATGGTAAGCCCATCCAAAAATTTGAGGCTTGGATTGGTAACAGCGACAATCAAGGTGCTTTATGGCCTGGTGTTATTACATTTTCACACGAGTATTTTACTACGCTAAGCGAACATGCTGTACCGCTTGATTTAAGGGCTCTAAATCAGCTTAATAGCAGTGCTCTTGCGATGGATATTTATGCCATGCTTTCGGATCGTTTACATCGAATTAGCGGTAGGCCTGTCGTATTGTACTGGCGTAATTTGCGCGAGCAGTTTGGTCAAGAATATACCGGAGACGACGCTGACAGGAACTTTAAGAAGGTATTCCTTCCTGCTCTAAAGAGAGTCCTTACTGTTTATCCGGATGCAAAAGTTAAGAAAGTGACTGGCGGAATTCTGATGATGTCCAGCCCCCCACCGATTCCATACCGTAATTGACTTAATAACCGGCCAATGTGCCGGTTTTTTTATGTTATTGTTTTGCAAAGTTGTGGAAAACACTGTTGGTTTTGGATTTTATCCACGCATAATCGCCCCCCCTTTTTACGCATAATTACCCCCCCTGACTACTGACGAGCTGCGCATAATCACCCCCCACTTTCCACGCATAATTTCCCCCCCCCTAAACCTATAGGTATTGCCTTTAAAAAAATCCTATAAAGATACCTATAGTTGAACCATGTTCAGGCGTTAATAACTTTGTTCGCGCCCTAAAAGGGCAGATCCAGAGCCGAGGATTGGTAGCTGTCTCTCATAAACTAGGTCTATCAATAACTGGTGTGTAACGGGTAGGCTGATGACTGTAGACGTGAATGAAACCTTGAATGCCTTGAGAAGCGAAATTGCAGAAATGAAGCAATTACTGGCTCAGGTCGTTGAAAATACGGTGAGTGACGGCAGCAAATCAAACTTACCACCATCTGATAAAGAGTATCTTACCGTCGATGAGGCGGCGGCATACGTTGGAGCAAAACGCTCATACATCTACCGCCTGACGCATGAAAAGCGCTTATCGTTTACTAAGCCGGGTGGTAATCGGGTGCTAATTAAGCGCTCAGACCTTCAAGCATGGTTGGAAAAGAACAGAGTGAAGTCTGCTCATGAACTTCACCAAGACGTTACAAATTACATCACGAGTTTTCCTCGCGGCCGTAGGGCATCTTAAAGTGTTTTATTCAATACGGACTTTCCGCAGTGAGGACAGCAAGTTCCAGATTCTTGTACTTTATCTTCAAAAATATCTGGAAAGCCTCTCATTGCTGTTACCCGGCGACTTTCAAGGATATCAGCATAAATTTCCGTTGTTCTCAATTCTGAGTGTCCAAGAAGGCGAGAGAGAGAATAGATATCAACCCCACGGTTAAGCTGGGCCACAGCAAATGTATGTCTGCCTACGTGGAAAGTAACATGTTTTTGAACGCCTGCTAGCATTGCCCAGTGTAGCAAAGCAACGTTGGTGTAACTGCTATATTTTAACCCTTTAAATACTCGCTCCGCTTTATCTTGGCGCTCTCCCATAAGCTTGACGGCTGAGTCTGGTAGATCCAGGTAGACTAAGCTGTTTCCGGCATTCAGTAATTTAGCTTGTTTGAAAATAATTCTGTAGTGTCCATCCTGAAACTCTTCTATTTCTTTCCAAGTAAGCTTCTGAATATCGCTCCATCTCAAGCCAGTTGTGCAACTAAAAAGAAATGCTCGTTTAAGTACGTCATAGCGACATTCCGCTTTTGTCATAGCTCGAACTTCATCCAGAGTGAGGTAGGTTCGCTGGGTATTTTCTGCTTTGACACTTTTTACTCGCTGGACTGGGTTATCCCTGATGATGCCTTCCCGGAACGCTTCATTTAGTGCGGCTCTGACTTTGTTGAAGTAACTAGAGGCTGTGTTTTTCGCAAGTTTTGATTGCGATTTCGTTAGTGGTTCCTCTAAAAGGTATTTCCTAAACCCTTCTAGGAATTTTTTATCAATTTCTTCAAAAGTGAGCTCTGCTCTTCCGTGATAGCTCCGAAGATGTTTACCTGCTGAGATCCAAATAGAATAGTTTGAAGAGCTTCCAGACTCTTTACTGGCAGTTAACTTGTCGTAGTAATCGTAAAAGCTCGAAGCAAGTTTTACTCTGTCTTCCAGTTGGAACTTATTACTGTGAGATTCAACGAGCCTTGCTGACCGCGCAGCCTCAGCCTGACGCAACATTTCTTTATTGTGCTGACGCTCTGCTTGTGTCTTTGGGTTCTCGTAGAGATAGAGTTCTAAAGGTTCGTAGTCGCGCTTTGCTCGTTTTTTGCCATCCTCACCTTCAACAACTCCGTAATAGTACACTAGCCTAAGTTGCTGGAGCCCCTTCGAGTTAGGGTTACGCTTGTTTACTGATACCTTCATAATTGCTCCGCTTTGCTCCCGTTACTCCAAAATTTTAACTCGGGAGCAAATGTGGATCAATAATTAGCAAAACGGAGCAAAATCGTGAGAAGGGAAGTAAAACCTAACCATAAGAGAACTTTCTAAAATTGCCATAAATAACAATGGGTTGTTTTGATATGTTTTGAAAGGTTTTACTTCGTTTTTAATTTGATTTAGGAGATTTACTTCCCGATACAGAAACTGGAGAAAATACGGCCTAACAGGTCATCTGATGTAAATTCACCGGTGATCTCGCTCAGCTCTTGCTGTGCAAGGCGCAACTCCTCTGCAAGTAGCTCACCGGAGCGAGCAACGACCAATTGCTCATGACCTTGCGCTAAGTGCATTGCCGCTGCATCAAGGGCTTGTAGATGACGGCGACGAGCCAAAAAACCACCTTCGGTATTACTATTAAAACCCATCGTCTCTTTTAGGTGATCGCGCAACAAATCAATCCCTTTCTCTTCACGTGCAGATAGGCGAATTAATGGGTAACGAACATTTTCAACAAACTCAATTTTTTCACCTGTTTTATCCGCTTTATTGCGGATCACAGTAACAGGCAATGTTTCTGGCAGGCGTGCCATAAATTCAGGCCAAATCTCTTGAGGCTCTGTCGCATCCGTGGTGGTGCTATCAAGCATAAACAAAACTCGGTCTGCCTGTTCAATCTCTTTCCATGCTCGCTCAATACCAATACGTTCAACTTCATCACTCGCTTCACGTAAGCCCGCTGTATCAATCACGTGCAATGGCATACCATCAATATGAATATGCTCACGCAAAACATCACGTGTGGTTCCTGCAATATCAGTCACAATCGCTGCTTCACGACCTGCTAACGCATTCAATAAACTCGATTTCCCTGCATTAGGACGACCCGCAATCACCACTTTCATCCCCTCACGCAACAAGCTGCCTTGGCGAGCTTCTGAGCGCACTCGCTCTAAATCCGCTATCACGTCATCCAATTTGGCTTCAATTTTACCGTCAGAAAGAAAATCAATTTCTTCATCAGGGAAATCGATGGCAGCTTCGACATAAATACGCAATGTCGTCAATGCTTCGACCATTTGATGGATTTGTGCTGAAAATGCCCCTTGTAACGAGTTCATTGCCGAACGGGCGGCTTGCTCTGAACTTGCATCAATCAGATCTGCAATCGCCTCAGCTTGTGCTAAATCTAATTTGTCATTCAAAAATGCACGTTCAGAGAACTCACCTGGGTTAGCAATACGCACCCCATCAATCGTCAAAATACGTCTAAGTAATAAATCAAGAATGACAGGACCACCATGGCCTTGCAGTTCTAGAACATCTTCCCCTGTAAATGAGTTAGGGCCGGGGAAAAAAATGGCAATACCTTGGTCCAGTACGGTGTCATCGACGTCACGAAAAGGTAGGTAATCCGCATAACGCGGTTTTGGTAGCTTACCCAACACAGTTTGAGCAACTACAGCCGCTTTTGGGCCTGATACACGTAAAATACCGACCCCACCACGACCGGGAGGTGTTGCCTGTGCAACAATCGTATCGTTGGTTTGCATGATGTCTCTCTGTCATTCCTATAAAAAATTAAGGCGGTCATGAATGGCCGCCTTAATACTATATCCTGAAATAAGCTTCTTGCTTACCCAAGACCTCTATTATTTCTTCTCTTTTTTATCGCGGCTATGTAGACCACGTTTTTCCAGACCGCGGTAGATGATCTGCTGCTGGATAATGGTCACCAAGTTACTCACGATGTAGTACAGTACCAGACCAGAAGGGAACCACAGGAAGAAGATAGTAAAGACGACCGGCATATAGGTCATAATCTTCTGCTGCATAGGATCGGTCACGGCTGTTGGCGACATCTTCTGAATAACAAACATAGTCACACCCATCAACACTGGCAGGATGTAGTATGGGTCTTGTGCTGACAAGTCCTGAATCCAACCAAAGAATGGTGCATGACGTAGTTCAACAGAACCCATCAACATGTAATAAAGAGCAAGGAAGATTGGCATCTGGATAAGCAGCGGTAAACAACCACCTAGTGGGTTGACTTTCTCTGCTTTGTACAACGCCATCATTTCTTGGCTCATACGCTGTTTGTCATCACCAATACGCTCACGCATTGCCGCCAGTTTTGGTTGCAATAAACGCATTTTCGCCATTGAGGTGTACTGTGCTTTAGTCAGCGGGTACATAATACCACGGACAATAAAGGTAATGATGATGATAGCAATACCCCAGTTACCGACAAAACCGTGAATAAATTTCAACAGCTTGAACAGTGGCTGAGAGATAAACCATAACCAACCATAATCAACCGTTAAGTCTAAATGAGGTGCCACTTCAGCCATTTCTGACTGGATTTCAGGGCCTACCCATAGCGTCGATGAATAAGTACCAGCACCATTAGCAGCAATCGTTAATGGTTGGCTCTTATAACCGATAATCGCCTCTTTTTGACCAAGGTCGATGGTGTAGAACGTGCTATTTTCATTACTTGCAGGAACCCACGCGGTTGCAAAGTATTGTTGCAACATTGCCACCCAACCACCTTTAGTGGTGACATTGAGTTTTTTATCTTCGATATCACTAAAGCTATATTTTTTATAGTTAGATTCATCTGAAGAATAGGCTGCACCACGGTATGTATGTAATGCGAAGTTGCTGCTACCTGTATCACGTTCTTTTGGTAGTTGGATAGTTTGTTTTAACTGACCAAAGAAGGCAAGGTTCAAAGCTTGCGCTGTTGGGTTCTGAATATTGTATTCAACATCAACATTGTAGTGGCCGCGTTTCAACACATAGGTTTTTTGATAAACCACACCGTTTTTGTCGGTGAATGTCATCGGAACACGTAGCTCATCTTGGCCATCCGCAAGAATGAAACTTGATGATTCCACACTATAAACAGGGCGTTGACCATTGCTATTATCTGGGTTATCTGGACCATGTTGGCCAATCAGACCACTTTGTGCCTGATAGATAAAATCGGGTGTAGTTTCCAGTAAACGGAAGGGACTTTCCGAATGAAGGGTTGCAGGATAGGCTAACAAGTCAGCCTCATCGATATCACCACCACGAGTATTGATGCGTAAATCTAACACATCCGTTTTCACTGTGATTAGCTTACCTTGCCCACTGCTTGTAACAGCTTGGGAATCACTGCTTGGCATATCTGTTTGTTGTGTCGTTTGGACAGTTTTTAGATCCTGAGCAGCTTTATCGCTTTCCCAGGCCTGCCATACTAAGAACGAAACAAATAGCAAAGCGATGAGTAGAAGATTGCGTTGCGAATCCATCGTTATAATTCTCTATTATCATCGTTTTTTTTAGGCGGAACAGGATCGTCTCCACCAGCGTGTAAAGGGTGGCATTTTAATACGCGTTTCGCCGTTAACCAACTACCTTTTAACATTCCAAACCTGCGCAATGCCTCAATTCCATAATTTGAACAAGTTGGATTGAAACGGCAACGAGGCCCTAACAGTGGGCTAATTGCCAATTGGTATCCCCTAATCAACCCAATCAGGAGTTTTGAGCCAAGCGACAGTGTCGACGCCATAATTTACCCAATGTTTCCGTTATTTGTTGATTATCGAGATTAGCAACCCCTTTTCTTACCAATACCACAAAATCCATGGGAGGCAACTCATGTTGATGCAAACGAAAATATTCACGGGCTAATCGCTTAATACGATTTCGCTCATGAGCTCGTTTAACATTTTTTTTGGCGATGGTGAGACCGATGCGGGGATGCCCCAGCTCGTTTAGGCGACCAAGGATTGTTATCTCTGGGGAACTCGCCCTCTGCGGCTGCTTAAAGACATTATCGAAGTGCCTGGGAGTTAACAAACGTAACTCCCGGGTAAAAGCGAGCGTAACCACTTGAATAGAGGGCTAGCTTTATTACTTAGATGAAACGGTCAGACGAGCGCGGCCTTTAGCACGACGGCGAGCCAGAACCTGACGACCATTTTTAGTGGCCATACGAGCACGGAAACCGTGTGAACGGTTGCGTTTCAGTACGGACGGTTGAAAAGTGCGTTTCATAACGATTTCTACCTAACTTTAAAATTTATTACTGATTCAGTAAACGCGTTGGCAACCAGTGGAAACTGATTTACACCTGTGCCTCTATCGCAACAATATAGAAAGAGGCAGGATTGTAATAAAACATAGGGGGTCACGTCAATGAAATGACGCAATCAAACCACTTTATTTATAGCCTGGCTGACAGGTTTGCTGACATATGCTGCAACAGCGAATGAAGCGCCATTTTCATAACTTACCTCGAAATGGTCTATCGTGAAAATCACTTCAATGCAGTACACAGGGTGGAAGATTATACGGACTCCGCCTCAAAGCGCAAGGATCATCGGCCGATCTAAAAATATTTTTTGATCCTTAGAGAAAATTTTCCATAAATCGTCTAAAGTTATCCCCAGCTTTGTGGAAAAATAGCAAATGATCGAGATCAAACAAGAGGGTTCTCCTCTAATCGCGATGTCTTACCACAATTACCTGTGGATAAAAAGCATAAAAACTGTGTAAAAGAATGAAGATCTCTTGCCAATTTTACGGTATGATCTCTGGTCACGTTTCTGATCTGAGGATCGGAAAAATACGATGAGTAAAAATGAATCACTTTGACTTCTCTGGCGCTTGCATAAAAAAGCGACCAGTAAAAAATTCTTTGTTTAATCCGTACTTCTTTTGTTTCATTGATCTTGTTTAGGGGAGTCCACCGTGTCACTTTCGCTTTGGCAGCAATGTCTTGCCCGATTGCAGGATGAACTACCTGCCACAGAATTCAGTATGTGGATACGCCCTCTTCAAGCTGAATTAAACGATAATACACTGGCACTTTATGCCCCGAATCGTTTTGTCCTTGATTGGGTTAGAGATAAGTACATCAATAACATCAACGAGTTATTGAATGACTTTTGTGGTACTGATGCGCCAGCTCTGCGTTTTGAGGTGGGGAGCAAACCCATCACCGTTTCTCCTACCAATACTCAGGCTCGCCATACCCATGAAGCGCCAGCTATCGCCGTTCCGTCGGCGCCAGTGAAGCCAAGCTGGGATAACTCAACCAAAGCGCAACCTGATGTTGCCTATCGCTCCAATGTTAACCCCAAACACACCTTTGATAACTTTGTTGAAGGTAAATCAAACCAACTCGCTCGTGCTGCTGCGAGGCAAGTTGCCGAAAATCCAGGGGGAGCATACAACCCATTATTCCTTTATGGGGGAACGGGCTTAGGTAAAACACACTTATTACATGCTGTAGGCAACAGCATCATGCAGCACAAAGCCAATGCGCGTGTCGTATATATGCATTCTGAACGTTTTGTGCAAGATATGGTCAAAGCTTTACAAAACAATGCGATTGAAGAGTTTAAACGCTATTACCGCTCTGTTGATGCACTGCTGATTGATGATATCCAATTTTTTGCGAATAAAGAGCGTTCTCAAGAAGAGTTTTTCCATACCTTCAATGCGCTGTTGGAAGGCAACCAACAAATTATTTTGACTTCCGATCGCTACCCTAAAGAGATCAATGGGGTTGAAGATCGTTTAAAATCGCGTTTTGGTTGGGGTTTAACGGTCGCCATTGAACCACCTGAATTAGAAACCCGTGTAGCGATTTTGATGAAGAAAGCCGATGAAAATGAGATCCAGCTTCCGGGCGAGGTGGCTTTTTTTATCGCTAAACGCCTACGCTCCAATGTGCGTGAACTGGAAGGTGCGTTAAACCGTGTTATTGCCAATGCAAACTTTACTGGTCGCGCTATCACCATTGACTTTGTGCGTGAAGCGCTGCGAGATTTGCTAGCACTACAAGAAAAACTGGTAACTATCGATAACATTCAGAAAACTGTGGCTGAATATTACAAAATAAAAGTTGCGGATTTACTTTCTAAACGTCGTTCTCGCTCTGTCGCCCGTCCGCGCCAGATGGCGATGGCGTTGGCGAAAGAACTGACCAATCATAGTTTGCCTGAAATCGGGGATGCCTTTGGTGGCCGTGATCATACAACGGTATTGCATGCTTGCCGTAAAATTGAACAATTGCGGGAAGAAAGCCATGACATCAAAGAGGATTTTTCTAACTTAATCAGAACATTATCATCTTAATTGCTATGAAATTTACTATTGAACGCGAGCAGTTATTAAAACCGTTGCAACAGGTTAGTGGTCCATTAGGTGGGCGTCCAACGCTACCTATTTTAGGTAATCTTCTTTTACAAGTTAAAGAAGGCGCTTTGCTATTAACCGGAACCGACTTAGAAATGGAGATGATGGCCCATGTTCCTTTAACGCAGGAGCATGACGTTGGAGCAACCACCGTTCCAGCACGCAAGTTTTTTGATATCTGGCGTGGGCTTCCTGAAGGTTCTGAAATTCGTGTAGAACTCGATGATGACAGGCTGCTTGTTCGCTCAGGGCGTAGCCGTTTTTCACTATCGACATTACCAGCCACAGATTTCCCGAATTTAGATGATTGGCAAAGTGAGGTGGAGTTTTCGCTTCCACAGTCAATCCTCAAACGCTTAATCGAAGCCACTCAGTTTTCAATGGCTCATCAAGATGTCCGTTATTACCTCAACGGCATGCTATTTGAAACCGAAGGCCAGTTATTAAGAACCGTTTCAACCGATGGGCACCGCCTTGCTGTATGTGCGATGGATATCGGGCAAGATTTACCTTCACATTCGGTCATCGTGCCACGCAAAGGGGTCATTGAGTTAATGCGCCTCTTGGATGGCGGTGATACCCCTGTCCAATTGCAGATAGGCAGTAATAATATTCGTGCCCATGTGGGTGATTTTATTTTCACCTCAAAACTGGTTGATGGCAGGTTCCCTGATTATCGTCGTGTTCTGCCGAAAAACCCGGATAAGACATTAGAAGCTCGTTGTGAGCTGCTCAAGCAAGCATTTTCACGCGCGGCCATCTTATCGAATGAAAAATTCCGTGGCGTTCGCTTATATTTCAGTGAAAATCAGTTACGCATTACGGCAAACAACCCAGAGCAAGAAGAAGCGGAAGAGATTGTTGATGTGAATTATCAGGGTACTGAAATGGAAATAGGCTTTAACGTTAGCTATATCCTTGATGTGCTCAATGCCCTGAAGAGTGAAAACGTCACTCTGTTTTTAACCGATGCTGTGTCGAGTGTTCAAATTGAAGACTCCGCAAGTAGCGCGGCTGTTTACGTTGTTATGCCAATGCGTTTGTAATCGTTTTATGATCCTTTCGCGTTTATTGATCCGCGATTTTCGTAACATTGAAGATGCCGATCTCGCTTTAGCTAATGGGTTCAATTTTTTAATTGGCCCCAATGGGAGCGGCAAAACCAGTGTGCTTGAAGCGATATACACCTTGGGACATGGTCGTGCTTTTCGTAGTATCCAAGCGAACCGCGTGATCCGTCACGAACAGGCTCAATTTATCCTACATGGGAAATTAGGCCATCTGGATGCATCGCGCAAAGCATTGTCGTTAGGGTTGAGTAAAAACCGTGAGGGTGACAGTAAAGTCAGAATTGATGGCACAGACGGCCATAAAATTGCAGAACTGGCAAAATTACTGCCAATGCAATTAATTACCCCAGAAGGGTTTACCTTACTAAACGGTGGCCCTAAGTATCGACGTGCATTTATCGACTGGGGCTGTTTTCATAACGAACCGTTGTTTTTTTCCGTTTGGTCAGACTTAAAACGGTTATTAAAGCAACGCAATGCTGCATTACGGCAGGTCAGTCGCTATGAACAAATACGCCATTGGGATCAGCAATTAGCTCCGCTTGCAGAGCAAATCAGCCAATGGCGTAGTGAATATATTGCAGGTATTGCGGAAAATATTGAGCAAACCTGCCAACAATTTTTGCCTGAATTTGTATTATCGGTCTCTTTTCAACGCGGTTGGGATAAAGAAATCGATTATTCAGAGCTATTAGAACGCCAATTTGAGCGTGATAAAATGTTAACCTATACCGCCTCTGGGCCACATAAAGCTGATTTGCGGATCAGGGCGAATGGAACCCCTGTGGAAGATATGCTTTCACGCGGTCAATTGAAACTTTTAATGTGCGCATTAAGGTTAGCGCAGGGTGAGTTTTTCACCCAACAGAGCGGGCAAAGATGCCTGTATCTACTGGATGATTTTGCCTCAGAACTTGATTCGGGACGCCGTCAATTATTGGCTGCTCGGCTTAAGGCTACGCAAGCTCAAGTGTTTGTTAGTGCAATAACACCTGAGCAAGTTAAAGACATGATTGATGTAAATAGCAAGATGTTTAGCGTAGAACATGGCAAAATAGAAGTTAAACCACAGGAATAAATATAGCGGGAAACGTTGATGTCGAATACATATGACTCCTCAAGTATCAAGGTATTAAAAGGGCTGGATGCCGTGCGTAAGCGCCCAGGCATGTATATCGGTGATACCGACGATGGTACAGGTCTTCATCACATGGTCTTCGAGGTTGTCGACAACGCTATCGACGAAGCCCTCGCCGGTTTTTGTGACGACATCGTGATCACAATCCATGCTGATAACTCAGTCTCTGTTCAAGATGATGGTCGTGGTATTCCAACAGGTATCCATGAGGAAGAAGGGGTATCAGCAGCAGAAGTTATCATGACGGTACTGCATGCGGGCGGGAAATTTGACGATAACTCCTATAAAGTCTCCGGCGGTCTACACGGAGTTGGGGTTTCTGTTGTTAACGCCTTATCCGAAAAATTAGAGCTCACTATCCGCCGTGATGGTAAAGTTCATGAACAAACTTATTGCCACGGTGAGCCACAAGGCCCACTAACTGTTGTTGGTGAAACCGATCAAACCGGAACTCGCGTCCGTTTTTGGCCAAGCTTAGACACCTTCAAAGGCGTCACTGAATTTGAATACGACGTTTTAGCTAAGCGTCTGCGCGAACTGTCATTCTTAAACTCTGGTGTCTCAATCAGACTGATTGATAAACGTGATGGCAAAGAAGACCATTTCCACTATGAAGGTGGAATTAAAGCGTTCGTTGAGTATTTAAGCCGCAATAAAACCCCAATTCACCCATCTGTATTCTACTTCTCAACTGAGAAAGATGGTATTGGTGTTGAAATCGCCATGCAGTGGAACGATGGCTTCCAAGAAAACGTTTATTGCTACACCAATAATATTCCACAGCGTGATGGGGGTACTCACCTTGCAGGCTTCCGTGCCTCAATGACACGTACACTCAACAACTACATGGATAAAGAAGGCTATCAGAAAAAAGCTAAAGTCAGTGCAACCGGTGACGATGCCCGTGAAGGCTTGATTGCAGTTATCTCTGTTAAGGTGCCTGATCCTA
Organism: Providencia sp. PROV261; assembly: GCF_028477945.1. Lineage (NCBI taxonomy): Bacteria > Pseudomonadati > Pseudomonadota > Gammaproteobacteria > Enterobacterales > Morganellaceae > Providencia > Providencia sp. PROV261. The sequence goes on from NZ_JAMPMC010000024.1 coordinate 36,062, forward strand.
AGTTTTCATCACAAACAAAAGAAAAACTCGTTTCTTCTGAGGTGAAAACAGCCGTTGAAACCATGATGAATGAACGGTTTGTTGAGTATCTATTAGAGAACCCAACTGACGCAAAAATTGTTGTTGGTAAAATTATTGATGCAGCGCGTGCGCGTGAGGCAGCACGTAAAGCACGTGAAATGACTCGCCGTAAAGGCGCCTTAGATCTGGCGGGTTTGCCGGGCAAACTGGCAGACTGCCAAGAGCGCGACCCAGCACTTTCTGAACTCTACCTTGTGGAAGGGGACTCCGCGGGCGGCTCTGCAAAACAAGGCCGTAACCGCAAGAACCAAGCTATTTTGCCTCTAAAAGGTAAAATTCTTAACGTTGAGAAAGCGCGTTTCGATAAGATGCTCTCCTCACAAGAGGTCGCTACGTTGATCACCGCTTTAGGCTGCGGTATTGGGCGTGATGAATATAACCCAGATAAACTGCGTTATCATAGCATTATTATCATGACGGATGCTGACGTCGATGGTTCGCATATCCGTACGCTGTTATTGACCTTCTTCTATCGCCAAATGCCTGAAATTGTTGAGCGTGGTCATGTTTATATCGCTCAGCCTCCACTGTACAAAGTGAAAAAAGGTAAGCAAGAGCAATACATCAAAGATGATGATGCGATGGATGAGTATCTCATTTCTATTGCACTTGATGGAGCCGCGCTACATCTAAGTGCTGATGCACCGGCGATGAAAGGCGAAGAGCTAGAAAAACTGGTTGTTGAATACAATGCTGCACACAAGATCATTCGTCGTCTTGAGCGTCTCTATCCGCAAGCATTACTGAATAGCTTGGTGTATCACTCTACCTTGACGGAAGAAGCACTGAAAAGCAGTGAACAAGTCGAAGAGTGGACTAAAGGCTTAGTTCAACGCTTAGAAGACAATGAGCAGCTTGGTAGTACTTACAGCTATACCATCAAGGAAAATCGCGAACGTCAGCTATTTGAACCGACCATTCGTATCCGTACTCATGGCGTCGATACTGACTACAATCTCGACTTTGATTTTGTTCACGGTAGCGAATACCGCCGCATCACCCATTTAGGTGACATGATTGCCGACCTAATTGAAGAAGGTGCTTATATCGAACGTGGTGAACGCCGCCAGAATATCAAAAACTTCGAGGAAGCGCTGGCGTGGTTAAGCCGTGAGTCACGTCGTGGCCTATCGGTACAACGTTATAAAGGTCTTGGTGAGATGAACCCTGAGCAACTTTGGGAAACCACTATGAACCCTGATACACGTCGTATGATGCGCGTCACCGTAAAAGATGCTATCGCAACCGACTTGCTGTTCACCACTTTGATGGGTGATGCCGTTGAACCTCGTCGTGCCTTTATCGAAGAGAATGCTCTGAAAGCGGCAAATATTGATATCTAATTTGCGGCGAGAAAAAACCGTTATCAGCTTGAAAACCCTGTGTGAAAACATAGGGTTTTCTTTTATCCATGACTTAACATAACGCTAGTTTACAGTTTTTTACCCCTTGTATATTGATTAAACTCTCTTTTTTTATGTTATAAACGCTTAATACATACCTAATTAACTTAATTAAAAATAATACCCAATTAAATCTTTAAATTAGATATAACCAATCATTATCACTATGCGTTTATTTATCACTTTAATTTACTTTTTGCTGATTTCCGCTATACCCGCACTATTGGGTGGTGATATTAGTTTACTTTCCAAGCTCGCGATCACCGTAACGGGCGCATTAGTTATGTTGCTTTGTGCGGGGATCTACCGCACGCTGGCTGGGAAAATCATCACGGTATTTGTTACCTTTTTATGGGCGCTCAACCTCTCCGTTTCATTTTTCTTTTATCAAAAACACGATATCCGCTTTTCCTCGTCGATTGCCGAAACATTTATCAACACCAATAGCAGTGAAACTGTAGGCATGCTCTCCTACAACAAATACTATGTTCTATTTTATATTATTGTTTTCGCTGTTTATTTTTTGAGTATTCGTCAAGGTGCTAAATACCTCAATCGCAAAGTCACTTGGGCAAGCTTGGGGTTATTTTGTGGTTATCTTGTGTTGATCCCAACCTATTATTCCGCGTTATTCGCGAAACAAGATAGCTATCTACTTTTAGGGGAACAATATCTCTCTCACACCCCTTTTTATAACGCGTCTGCACTGATCAGAAATTTATATGAAAATAGAGGCATTCGGAAGATATCCAGTTATACTGTTCAATATCAATACGATAAAAAAGAAACTGCTGCCGATGTTTATGTCTTGATCATTGGCGAATCGGTACGCCGAGACCACCTAAGCCTTTATGGTTATCAATACGATACAACACCCAATTTAAACCGCCGTAAACCACAAATGCTGCTGTTTAATCAGGCCTATTCGCCTGCACCAGTCACCATACTATCGGTGCCAGTGTCTCTCTCAAACATTAGCTTTTCACAGATGCAGGATAAGCAGCACTATGCTGATAACATTATTGCCTTAGCTAACCATGCGGGCTTTGATACCTATTGGATCAGCAATCAAGGTAAAACCAATAAAAAAACCAGCGTTATCTCCACCATTGCTAGCATGGCAAAACACAAGAAATGGAATGAGTTTGTCGGTTACGATGAAGAGATTTTAGACTATTTCGACCAAGCCATTAGCGATGATCCGCAGAATGGGAAAAAGAAAAAACTGATTGTATTACATACCTATGGTAGTCATGAACCATCCTGTAATCGCTTCCCTGAAGACCAATACCAAGAATTTAGCAAGCAAGAGGATGATAACTGTTATGATAGTTCGATTGCCTATACCGATAAATTTATCGATAAGATCTTGCAAAAATTAGATGGTAAGGCTGCAACCGTCATGTATTTTTCTGATCATGCCTTACAGCGATTAGACAGTGACCGTAACATTCACTACCACCATGGTGTCAATAGCCCACGCAAAGAGGCCTATGAAATTCCCCTGTTTATATGGTACAGCCAGAGTGCGTCCAAACCTGTATTGAACGAAACCGCCCTCAATCAGCCCTATTCTACCGCGAATAATTATTGGCTAATGAGTGATTGGTTAGGAATACAACAGCGCTCCTCTAAAGCCTGTTTATCTCCACTACGCGAGTGCTATCAGCCACAGAAAACGATCACCATGATTGATGGTAATCGGAACTTATTGGAGCTCAATACGCTCCCCTCAGAACAGACATCACCACAATAATCAGGCAATGGCTCGCTCTAAAATCATTGGAGCGAGTGCATCACTCTTGGTTATCCGTAAACCGTTCAGGGAAATCTTTAATAGAAATATCAACGGCATTCTTTGCCAGACTGTCAAGAAAACCAAATAGCTGCTCAGCGTCTTGTTCCGTTAAATCTGCCGCCAAGTAATCATTCCACTTATTTAATTTATCATTCAGCTCCTCAACAATTTGCTCCCCAACCGCCGTTAGCGAGATATGGTAAGCACGCTTGTCAATTAAGCTACTCTTCTTTTCGACCCATCCTTGCTCAAGGAATTTACTGATCCCGCGCGTTGTCACCGACTTATCAATCACCATTGCACGCGAGATTTGCTCAAGCGTCGATTCATCATATTGCTGAATATGAAGTAACATCAAACACTCAATCGCATTGATCCCATAAGGCTCCCCCATCCATTTCATATAGCGATGGGCTGCACGGCTAATTATCCCAAAAACACGCGCTTGGTCTGTCCGCATAAATACCCCATTAGTTGATTTTATCAACTAATTAGTTAATAATCTGTTATCCATTTAGTTGATAATATCAACTAATCTTACTATTCACACGCAGATATTACCCATATTCAATACTTTATGTCACAAAATAATGCTTTGTTGCAGCGTTTAGGTTTTAATTCAGATCGCTTACGCTTTGCCACAATCACTGCTTGCGCCTCAATTATTGCGCTGTTTGTTGCTCAATATTTTCAGCTTGTCCATCCACAATGGGCAGCGATGACTGTGTGGGCATCTGCTCAGCCTTGGCGTGAAAACTTACTCGAAAAGAGTTGGTGGCGTTTTGCCGGTACTGTCAGTGGTGTACTCGCTGGGGTACTACTCATCTACCTGCATTTTATCCACCCGCTACTGTTTATCTTTGGGCTTGCCATATGGCTAGGGGCGTGTAGCGGTATTGGGCAACTCCAAAAAGGATTTGTGGCTTATGGTACGTTACTCGCTGGTTATTCTGCCGTGATGGTAAGCATGCTTAGCGTACATGACTCAAACAATATCTTTTTGGTGGCTTGGGATAGGCTATGGACTATCTTGGTCGGCGTTCTCTCTGCTGTGATTTTTAATTATCTATTCACGCCAAAGCGAGACCAAGCACCTATAACTGTTTTAAAAAACCAGATAAATCAACAGTTTTATACTATTTTACATCGAGCCTTACATAAGAAAGAAGCGATTAAACCAGATGATATTCATCATCTCTGGCAGCAAATCGCAAGCTATGATGAGCAGTTAGAAGCAAACCGTATTGGTTGGCGCTACCATCGAAAACAGGTGACTCAAGCACGGCAACGATTAATTGCCCAAAGCCAAATATTACTGCATTTAACGCAATTTAAATCGATTGCCGCATTCCCCTTTCCAGACCAAGAGCCGTCAGAAAGAGAGTGGAAACACTTATTATCACTTTGCCCAAATGGCCCCTTAAAAAATCTTTTGGTCACGCTCTATTACGCAATTAAAGGCACTTCGATAAAGCGTGAAAGCCGAGTCGATAAGCTCAAATTACATCAAGACAAGATTTCGGCATGGCATGCATTTTCGCGGTCATTTATCACCATTGGTGTGGTTGGGGTGCTTTGGCTATTAACACAATGGCAGACACTGGCTTATCTCACTTTAGGCCTTTCAGTGATGCTAACCATATTTGCTTCATTTGATTACCCCGATAAGTTCATGAAAAATGTTTTCACGGGGCAATTTTTGGGGGCTATTGCCGCTTTAATTTGCAGTTGGTGCCTGTGGCCTTTTGCAAGCTCATCATGGCAAATGACCTTGTTAATTATCCCTGTCATCATTAGCGGCATTATTATTTTTGCTCATAGCCGATTAATATTTATTGCTTTTGATTACATAATGGTTTCACTGATCTTACTGCAACCTAGCTACCCATTTTCAATTTCTTTTACAACCAGTGTGGGGAATGCGATTGCGATTGTCTGTGGACCTCTTGTGGCTATGATTGCCTTTATGTGGATTTATCCAACTAACCCCCAAAAACGTTACCAACATCTGCTTCAACTTTCTGATCAACAATTTAAGCAAGGGGTTGCACAGCTTATTCAAGGCCATAAACCATCAACAACGCGCCTAATGCATCGTTTATTAAATGGGTTAATACTTGCCAAAAAAAGCGAGCAGTCTTTCTCTGCTACACTTGATTTCTTCGAGGTAAGGCAAGGTATCTGGTTGATTTTAGTTATACTGCATAAACAATTTATGCATCAACCCTCAAAAAAACGCGCTCTAAATGCATTAGTTTTTCGCTTACAACACGACAAAATCGATGCAAACAAGCTAGAGCGAATCATTCAGCGATTAAGTAATAACCACGATAATCCAAAGAGGCTAATGCTATTACAGGACTATTTGAACAGACTGGCGGAGCAGAAAAGAAGATAAAAAACTGCACCTCCACGTTGGATGTGAGGTGCAGATTAATATGTCTATATGGCTTATAGTAGGATGTTTAGCATACGACGTAGTGGCTCGGCAGCACCCCACAACAGTTGGTCACCGACGGTGAAGGCAGACAGATATTCTGGCCCCATATTCAGTTTACGCAGGCGGCCCACAGGGGTACTCAATGTGCCAGTCACCGCAGCAGGTGTCAGCTCACGCATGGTAATTTCACGATCATTCGGGACGACTTTCACCCATTCATTGTGAGAAGCCAGCAACTGTTCAACTTCATTGAGCGGGATATCTTTTTTCAGTTTTAATGTGAATGCTTGGCTATGGCAACGTAATGCACCAATACGTACACATAAACCATCAACAGGGATAATATTACTACCTGTTGCCAAAATTTTGTTAGTTTCCGCTTGGCCCTTCCACTCTTCACGGCTTTGGCCATTTTCTAGCGCTTTATCAATCCATGGGATCAGACTGCCTGCCAAAGGTACCCCGAACGCATCGGTTGGCATGGTGCCGCTACGAGTAAAGTCGGTCACTTTTTTCTCAATATCTAAAATGGCCGATGCAGGATCTTGTAGCTCTTTAGCCACTTGATTATGTAATGCACCCATTTGCATTAATAGTTCACGCATATTGCGCGCGCCAGCCCCTGAAGCTGCCTGATATGTTGCGACAGAAGCCCATTCAACGAGGTTATTGGTAAACAAGCCGCCTAGCGACATTAGCATCAAACTGACCGTACAGTTACCACCAACGAAGGTCTTAATGCCTTTATTCAGTCCATCTTGGATATGTTGTTGGTTGACGGGGTCGAGAATGATGATCGCATCATCTTTCATACGTAAGGCTGATGCCGCATCAATCCAATAGCCTTCCCAGCCTGATGCACGTAATTTAGGGTAAATATCATTCGTATAATCACCGCCTTGGCAACTAATAATGATATCTAGCGCTTTTAATGCATCGATGTCATTCGCATCTTGCAGCGTTCCGCGATGCCCACCATAAGTTGGCGCTTCAGCGCCATGTTGCGAGGTGGTAAAAAATACAGGATGAATTGCATTAAAATCACCTTCTTCTACCATTCTCTGCATCAAAACTGAACCGACCATACCTCGCCAGCCGATAAATCCTACATTTTTCATTATGTTCACCCTGTCTGTTTAAAATTCTCCCCCCGAATAAATGCTCTGCTCCATCCGAAAACAGGTTTTGCTCTCAGCAGAAACAAAAAATTTATTGGGTACATTAAAGCTGACAAAATATGAACCAGTGTGCAAGTGAATTTATTCACTAATAGTAAGAAGATTAGAAATGTGCCTAATGATCCCCCTATCTTGGCGCTTATACCCTACGCGCAAAAGGCTAAACGTAGAGGGGCTAATGAAAAAAAACCATCGCGACACAGGACTGCCGCGATGGCGCAGGAAAACTGAAGTCAAGAAAATCAATCACTAACAGTTCCTAGATAAGCTTAACGTTTCTTTCTACAACCCTGTACCGCCTTAAAACGTGGATTCGTTTTGCAAATCACATAAACACGACCACGCCGACGAACGACTTGGCAATCAGGGTGGCGCTGTTTAGCGGTTTTTAATGAACTCAAGACTTTCACGTTTATTTCTCCTCTTTTGATAGGAAGCGAGCAAAACGTTTCTGGAACTGCGCGGTTTTCCCTTCTTGTGAAATCATTTTTTGTTTACCGGTATAAAACGGGTGTGACTGTGAAGAGACATCCAAAGTGACATATGGAAAGCGTTCACCTTCAAACTCTATTGTTTTTTCCGTTTTAATCGTTGAACCAACTTTAAAATAAGCATCAGCACTGGTGTCGTGAAACACGACGGTTCGATATTGAGGATGGATCCCTGATTTCATCATAACGCCTCTAATTGTTATGTTATAATATAACAATATACACTTTTAAATAGCGATGCAATCCTTTTATTGAAAAGGAACACTAAAAAATTATTAAATATTTGTTTTTATTGTGGAAATGAATGTTTTTACTATAAAACGCACTGATTTTATAGGGAGCTATAATCTTTATTTGATATTTAGACCAACTATTAGTTGATAGTTTTATTAATCATCAAAACAACTAATAGAGTAAATCAATGAACGTAGAATCAATTACTTCTCAGCATACTGTCGCTAAACAGATAAAACCTTCTTTCACTGACACGCTACTAGGTTCGATTAAGAGTATACAAAATAAGATAAAATCTTCTGCCCCCAAAGTACATGCCACACTCAGTGGTGAAAAGAAAATAGAAAGCAGGATCCCCGGCAAAACGTTCCAATTGGCTATGGAGTACCAAAAGACCTTTCCGCCACACCACAACGTGCATACTTCAAACTTAGATAGCCTTTTATCAATGGAAAATGACCCGAAAAAATCCATTATTGATTATTTTGACAGAGTCATTGTGATTGGTGATAGCTTGTCTGACTCAGAAAAGAGGATGTATCACAAGTCAAAAGGGCTTATCCCCCGCTCCTCTCAATACTATAAAGGTAAGTTTACTAATGGCAGCGTATGGACCGAATTTCTGACAATGCCAAGCATCATGCAAAGCGTGGCATTCCATAAAGGGATATCTCACGACCCGAAAGTGACGCTTATTAATAGGGCGGAAGGTGGGGCACCTTGTGCATCTTATTCAACGTCATCCCCTAAATTTAGGTTTCTCTCTAATATGGAAAAACAGATAAAAGGATTAAATTTTACCGAAAAAGATTTAGTCATTGTTTTTATCGGTGCCAATGATTATCTCACTTATCATAAAACAGACGTGAATTTCGTCGTTTTGAGTCAAAAAAAATCAATTGAGAAGATGGTGCAAAAAGGCGCTAGGCAAATTTTAGTCATGGGGATACCCGACCTTTCTCAACCCCCTTACGCCAAAAAGGTCGCAGAGAAAAACCCCAAATACCGGCAGGAAATGCAACGTATTTCTATTGAACATAATCATAAACTTAGACAACTCGTTGAGCTTATGAATTTACAGCAACCTTGTCGGATCATGTTCTTTGATGTCAATAACACCATGGATAACATTATGAATGTCGTCAATAACATAAATGCCAGAAAGCCGGGATCTTATGAGGTAAACAAGGCTTTTTCACATGGGTACATCTTCGGGAACGCCCCCTTAGAAATCGACCCTCACTATGTATTTGTTGACGAGGTACATCCAACCCAAGAAATCCATCATATTATTGCGATGGAATTGCATCATTTTATTTATAAAAACTTTAATCCACAGAACAAATCAATATTAATCAGCGAACCTTAAACCATCTAAAAAAACAACAGGAGGCTCGTTTGTCCATACAACTAGCCTCTTATTGCCCTCCCTACACTGCCACGGCAAAATCTGCGCTTTCTTTAACATGAACAAAAACAATGTCTAGCAGCAAAGCCGCATTATCTGACTAAAAACTTTTATATAATCAGCCTCAAACGCTACCATTTATGACTTATCAAAGTGATACTAAGCGTATTAGATAATTGTCACCATTAAGGAGATACCTATGTATTACGGCTTTGATATGGGCGGTACAAAAATTGAACTTGCTGTGTTTGATGAATCACTCAACCCCATTTGGCAAAAACGCGTACCAACACCAAAAGATGATTATCAAGCTCTCCTTAATGCTTTTCGTCATCTTACTGAAGAAGCTGATACTCAATTTAACGGTCAAGGAAAGGTGGGAGTTGGCATACCCGGTATTGTCAACCACGAGAAAGGAACGGTATTTACTACAAATGTACCCGCCGCTAAATATCAGCCTTTGGTCTATGACTTAGCCGATACCTTACAACGCCCAGTCAAAGTAGAGAACGATGCTAACTGTTTTGCGCTTTCAGAAGCTTGGGCGCCTGAGTTTAAAAATTACCCAACGGTACTTGGTCTGATATTAGGCACTGGCGTTGGTGGCGGCTTTGTCACCCACGGTAAAGTCCTTCCCGGTAAAAATGGCATTGCTGGCGAAATTGGTCATATGAATGTGACCTTACAGGGCGCTCGTTTACTTGGAAACCAAGTTCCGGAAGTCATGTGCGGTTGTGGTAAACCTGCTTGCTTTGAAACCTATTTGTCCGGCCCAGGTTTTGAACGCATCTATACCTCATTTACAGGTGAACAAAAATCAGCGATTGAAATTATCCAGCTTTACTACCAAGGCGACCGCAATGCAAAACAGCATGTTGAACGCTATATCGATTTATTAGGGATGTTTTTAGGCCAAGTATTGACCATACTAGACCCTGATTTAGTGGTGATTGGTGGCGGATTATCGCAATTTGATGGTATTTACCAACTTCTGCCTGATGTTTTGCCTCAGTATTTGTATGGTATCGCGAATCTCCCTGCCATTGAAAAAGCACGATATGGTGACTCCGGTGGTGCAAGAGGTGCTGCGTGTTTAAACTTACTTGATTAATTCTATTTAAATTTTTTCATACTAAAAAACTGAAGCAGCGCTAAATACACCGTGTCTCTTTTCGTTGTTTCAGTTTTTAAATAGTGAGATCGGGAACCAAAACACCATAAAATGCCCCATATTTTAATGGGCACAAAGAGATTCGCCAATTCACATCTGGCATGACTATTTTTAGCATCCCTTCGACAAACACCCCCAGTCTATCAATAGACAGATAGATTTATTGAACGCCAATTAATGGCAATAGCCTATTCTTTATCAAATGATTATTGTCACTGTTAAAAATGGTGTGTTTATTTTTTATCAAAGCTCAACTTATTAATGCTACATATTGTTTTTATTGATATTTTTATTTACCAGTGTCAATAAAAAAATCTTCAATTAATGATTAAACTCATTTAACTTAAGATTCAAAAATAAATTAAACATACGGTTAATTATAATATAGCCTCCCTTTTAACCAGTCAGAAATTATCTTAAATAATCGAATAACATCATAAGCATTCGCAATTTAACTAAGTGAAAACAGTCCATCATATTAACGAAGCTGGTGAGCTATCATCAACATATAAGGGTAAGCTGTCTAACTATTAGACAATGAAATAGGGCTAGCGACATGCCTATTTTTTATTAGTTGATTGATTAAATCACTTTACCATCGCTTACTAGTTGTGAACTATAAATACGACAAAATAATAATAAAGACATTATAATTGATTTTTTGCCAACTTCATCACAAAAAAATAATTATGATTCATGATTAAATTAAATCATGAACTATATGTTCACATATTGCTAGGAGTCATTAAGTTTATTAGTCGCCTTAGCAGACCTTATCGGTTATCAGATAAGCCAGTCTTTTAAACTCTAAACGCATAATATCACTTATCAGATATTTTTAAAATATCAATTGATGTAGTGGCTGTGATTATCATGGCAAAAGATAACTCCGATATTACTAAACAATCTCTCTATTTCATATGATTAATTAAATCGTATGAAATAAAGCATCGCATTACATTAATGAGGTATATCATGGATTTTAATCAATCTCCTTTAGCTATAAATAGTGCAAACAAAAAACAATCTAGTTTTGATTTGATTGTACAAAGTAGTTGTCGTTCCGTTATGCAACAGCCATTAGTGAATTTCACTAATAATCCGTCATTAATTAGCTTACAGCAAGATGTCAATTCTGCATTAGGCACAGCAAAAGAAAATGCAAAATATTATCTTGATACGATACAACCAATGATAATTAGGAATATTTCCAGCATTAGTGCTTACTATACAATTCATAATTCAATAGCATCCCAAGTTCCGGCGGGAAAAAGTATTTCTGATTGGCTAAATATTTTAGGTGCGATTAGAGATCAATCAAACAAATATGCAAGTGAGGCGAATGTAACTAGCACACTCTTATCACAATTTAGCCATAAGCTAGATAATAGTGTAGCGAGTTTCTATGATGTTGTTGATAGATTAAACACCGCGATACTAGGTGATAACGGTGCGCTGTCTCAAAATAGAAATAATATACTCAATATACAAACACAAATAGCTGCTGATCAAGCCGGTATAACGATTAGTGCTTTAGGTATTGCTGGAGGGTTCTTTTCTATTATTGTGGGGGCTGTGGGTTCCCTCGTTACCGGAGGGGCGGCAGTAAGCATGGTGATTGGAGGGGCGGTGGCAATAGCAACAGGTCTTGCTGGTGTTATAGGTGCGGTACTTAAACTTCAGGGTGACCTTAGATTGAAAGAGAAGTTATTAATTGAAGATGCTAATTTGAAAAATGAGGTTAGAGTCGCTCAAGCATGTTCAACGGGAAATGCGCAACTGGCAACTTGTATATCACAAGCAGCTCAAGCTTCACTTGAAATGTCAAATGCATGGCAGTTTCTCTCTAATGATATAGATAACCTTATTAGTGACCTAAATATGGGAATTATCAATACGGATAATGTTAGAGAATTATTCTTATCTAGTGCTAATAACCAAGTTAAAATCGTATTAAAAGATACTGATACAATTAAATCGCAAATGAGTGGTGTTGAATATGTCATCAACCCTAAAAAGTTAACTTATGATTTAATTAATGTTAATTAAAAATCAGCACTAAAAATAGCATAGGAAGTTAATAACATGAAGTAAAATTAACTCAATCATAAGGTGAAGGTATGAACATTTTAAATTATAAAAGCCTAATGTTTAATTATCTTGGTATATTAAGCAAGTATAATAATTCACAATGGAACTTGCCCTTTTATGCCCAAAAAATAATCATCGCAATTAATAATTCAATGCTTGTATGCGAGAAAGTTATTGAGGCTTCATCAGCTCAAATCCAAAATTGGATTAATGAACTTAAATCAATATCCAATTTTATAAATATGAATGACATATCTAGTTGTCGTGAAGCATTCTCTAAAATGCAACTTGACTCATCTAATGTCATTAATGATATATCGTTACAAATAAGTGTCCTGCAAGACTGTGTTAGTACTATAGAAGACGTCATGTCAACATCTCAAATTTTCTATGGTGATCCGGAAATTAACGCATTAAATGAATTTAAAAATGACGTAATTGGTTTTTTTAATATTGAAATGAACTTTCAAGTATATCTACTTGTAATATTATCGGATTGCAAAGCGCTAAATAATCTCTTTAGCATAAGTATACAACCATACAACTATGAACAATATAATTCGATGTTAGTTGTTAAGGTGCAAACCGAAGCCTCATTTGTAAAAGTAAAGGAGTTAAGATTGTCACTTTAGGATATAGGGATTAAAGGCGCTTATTGCAAAAAGTGCATTGGTGTGACGTTATTGCTCATTATTTAGGAAAATAACCATGTCACTGAATGATTTTAAATGGAAGTATTTTGCTCCCTCTATCACCCTTTGTGTATACGTAGCTATGATTCAATATCTCTGAGCTATGCCGATGTTAGTGATATTTTGGCTGAACGAGGAATTTTTCATCATTCAGCCACTTATTGCTATTTTATCGAATAGACTCCGATAGAACATGTCAAATATATCAAGCAAACCTAACTCAGTTATGGCGTAATGACGCGTACGTATCTGTAAACTATTTTCATAATGCTAGTTAAGTTAAAGGTCACAAATTGTAGGTAAAAATTGCAATGCCTGGTGTGAATTGACGAATATCTAGCTGACCATGGAAATGGGCTGCTTTACTGTGTTTTTGAATCTATAGCACGCCTTTAATCTCACTTTTTTCTTTTATTAATAACCATTTTATTGTTTATCACTAGAAAAAGATAATTTAAAAAATAATATTTTTATATTGATGCATTTTTCAGAGTTTTTTAATTCTACGGTTTCAATAAGTTATAACATAATCTTACATATTGCTGTTATGATTCATTATCTTTTATTAACAATTAATGGCAAAATAACTCCTATCTAGCCCGTTTTTATCAGTCATTGATGATACTTAGAAAAATTTCATAAATAACTCATGAAAATCAGCCAGATAATAAAGACTAGTCCGATACTGAAAATCATTGAAATTGATATGATTAAGTTAACGGTAATGGTAATAACAAAATTGAAACTCTAAATATTATAGAGAGAACATTTATGAGTTTGTTTCTACAAAACTGTCTGACCTTCCCCGTCATTATTTTTAGCGGCCTACTTATTATTGTTATGTTTTATTGGTTATGTGCCGCTTTTGGATTATTAGATATTGATTTATTTAATGTTGATACATCCGTTGATGGTGGCGGCTTTGATGCTACAGGGTTTGCTGGCTGGCTCACAAAACTCGGGCTTGCAGGTATTCCAGTCACGATTATTCTGACCTTATTTACACTATTTGGCTGGTTATTAAGTTACTTTAGTGTTCATTGGTTTATTCGTTTTATTGATATTACACTACTACGCTACCTTGTCGGCTTCACTGTATTCTTCGTTATATCCTTTATTTCAATCCACTTAACCGCCCTATGTTTAAAACCATTACGTGAGAAATTGGCTAAATCTAATACGCCAAAAACAGCCCAACGATTAATGGGTAAACTCGCCACCGTACGTTCAGGAGAAGTCACCGAACATAAAGGCGAAGCCATACTAGAAGATGGTGGTGCAGGGTTAATTCTGCAAATTCGTGCCGCTGCTACTGAAAATATTACGCGAGGTGACCGCGTTGTTATCATTAGTTATGACCCCGTGTCACACAGCTACAATGTGGTGACGGAAGACGAATTTCGCCAGTAATAAACACTATTTTGAACCTTTAACGACGACATTATCGAAACCCATGGAGAGAAAATATGGAATTGGCTGACCTAATGCCCTTTTTAACCATTATTGGGGGCATCATCATAGTCATACTTGGCTTTTTTGGGCTATTTAAAGCCTTCTATATCAAGGTCCCACAAGGAACTGCATTGATTGTTAACGACATGTCGTCGCAACCAAAAGTTCACTTTACTGGTGCTTTAGTTTATCCCGTCATCTACAAAAAAGAGTTTATGAGAATTTCTCTCTTAACTTTGGAAGTTGACCGCCGCGGTAAAGATGGCCTGATTTGCCAAGACAACTTACGTGCAGATATTACTGTCGCTTTCTATTTACGTGTTAATGAGACCACTGAAGACGTACTCAAAGTGGCTAAAGCCATTGGGGTCGACCGCGCATCCGATCATCAAGCCGTCAGTACCTTATTTAGCGCTAAGTTTTCAGAAGCACTCAAAACGGTTGGTAAGCAGTTTGAACTCTCTAAGCTATTTGAAGATAGGCAGAACTTCCGTGATCGTATCGTGGATGTTATCGGTAAAGATCTCAATGGTTATGCACTTGAAGATGTGGCCATTGACTACCTTGAACAAACGCCAAAAGCCGCTCTTGATCCAAATAATATCTTCGACTCCGAAGGTATCCGTAAAATCACTGAAATCACCGCTATCCATAATATTGAAACTAACCAGAAAGAGCGCGACCAAGAACTGGCTATTCAAAAGAAAAATGTGGAAACCCGTGAAGCAAGCCTAGCCCTTGAACGCCAACAAGCGGATGCAGAAGCTCGCCAAAAACGTGAGATTGAAAATATTCGTGCTCGTGAGCAAGCCGAAACATTACGCGTACAAGAAGAAGAGCGCTTAAAAGCAGAGCAAGCACGTATTCAAACTCAGCAAGAAATTGAAATTCGTGAAGAAAATCGCATGCGTGAAGTTGAAGTTGCTCAGCAGAACCGGACCCGCGCAGTTGCTATTGAACAGGAACGCGTTAATCGTGCTCGTGACCTCGAAATCGTAGCCCGCGAACGTGAGGTTGAACTACAACGTATTGAAAAAGAAAAAGCGTTGGAAGAAGAACGCAAAAATATTTCTAACGTGATCCGTGAACGCGTTATCGTTGAAAAAAGCGTTGCCCAAGAAGAAGAGCGTATCAAAGAGGTACGTGAAGTATCAGAAGCCGATCGCTTAAGACAAGTGACCGTTATCAACGCTCAAGCAGAAGCGGAAGAGTCTTTAGTTCGCCAAGTGAAGAAAGCCGAAGCCGATGAAGCGAGTGCAAAACACAGAGCCGAAGAAATCAGCACCATGGCACAAGCGGAACTTGAAGCTTCAGCAAAACAAGCAGAAGCCAAAAAACGCTTAGCAGAAGGGATTGAAGCTGAACATGCTGCACTCGGCCTCGCAGAAGCACGAGTACGTCAAGCCACAGCCGAAGCGGAAGAAAAAGAGGGATTAGTCCTAGCGAATATCACCGCTGAGAAACTCCTAGCAGAAGCGCGTGGATTAAAAGAAAAAGGCTTAACTGAAGCACAAGTGTTGGAAGCAAAAGCGCTTGCTGAACAACAACAAGGCTTTGCTGAAGCGAAAGTCCTCGAAGAAAAACTGGCCGCTCAAGCACGCGGTGAAGAGCAACAAGCCAATGCGAAAGAAAAACTGGGCTTGGCGGATGCGAAAGTGCTTGAAGAGAAACTGGCTGCCCAAGCTCGAGGGGAAGGTCAATTAGGTGCCGCACAAGCCGAAGTGATCCGTCAACGTCTGAAAGCAGAAGCGGATGGCTTGACCGATAAATTCAAATCCATGGATCACCTCAGCGATACTGCCCGTGCTCATGAAGAGTTCCGTATGCGTCTTGAGAAAGAGTTTGAGCAAGCTATGGCATCAATTGACGCAAATAAAGAGATTGCTCGTGAGCAAGCCGATGTATTGGCTGCTGCATTAACCAAAACCAATATCGAAATTGTGGGCGGTGACGGTAGCTTCTTTAATACCTTCTCTAAAGCGCTTAGCTTAGGTAAAGCCGTTGATGGCTTTATGGATAAAAGCAGCTTTGCTAAAGAGAGTGTCGAAAAGCTGATCAACCGTAAAGACGATAAGAAAATCGATATTGCAGCTTTACTGAAAAACCCTGAGGTTCAAGATTTGATTAACAGCTTTATGGCTGCAAAAGGTGCAAACCCGCAGGTTAAAACCGTCTCGGCAAAACCTGAAGCACCAACGGATGATCAGCTCTAATGGGGTATGCTCTAACGTGTTTAAATTATATTACTGGCTCGGTATGGCACTCATACCATAGCGAATAATCATTTAACGGTAAACGAGCATCCTAGTTCAAAGGCATACATATCGGGTATGCCTTCAACTTTTGTCTTTTGTTATAGCCAAGGAAACCAACGACGCATGTCAATTCAGGATACGAGTCACGAGCAAAACATACTGGATAGTGCTGTTGCGCAAGGCGGCGCATATGAAATATTACGCAAACGCCTTACAGAACAAGGGCAACAGCTTCATCAAAAAGCAGCGCAACTCAATGACAGTCGTTTACAAGAGTTCGGTCAAAGCCAAATGGATATTATTGGCCGTATTCGTATTCGCACAGAAAATAATTGCCAAGCAAGGGATATTGTCCGAGTTGGTGAATGGCTTCTATTTGGCTATAACGTTTTCCTTGGCCTCAAAAGAGAAACACAAATTGAAGATGTGTTTTCTCTGTATCGACTGATTGATAACCAAGGTGAGTTTGATGTTGAAGCGGTCTCCTATGACGGCACCTTCCTCAGTGATACGCGCTTTATCCAAGATTTTACTGAGCTTTACACCTATTACAAAAACACCCAATTACTACAGTTAGTTGAACGTGATGGTAAGCTATTAGCTAGCTTTCAAATTGGTGAACGTATCACCGATGTGCGGGTTTTCCGCTGGTCTATCTCCAGTGATAAAAGCAAAATCGATTATATCGACAACCGCGGTGAACGCGACATCGCCCTTCCCCCTGCCTATGACTTTGAATGGGTGAAAACAACCCGTGAAAACACGGTTAATGGTCGTTTTCCGCATATCAATATTTTAGATACTGTTTTCGTTGAAACTATTGGTGGCGACCTCACCATAAAATGCGAAAATAACACAGAAGATGGCCTCGGCATTTATCGCGAAGCGGTGTTAGATAAAAACCAATCCCTAGATGATGCCCAAATTGAATATGCCCAAACAGGCAGCCTGATCTTACTGAAAATATTACCCTATCGCGAAGAGAACTGGCGCTATCTCGTCTACAATACACTGACTCAAACAGCTCAACGCATTGATGCGATTGGTCAGGCATGTGTACAGCTTCCCGAAGACCACGGCATTATTTTCCCAGGTGGATATTACTTACAAAATGGTGAGTATAAAACCTTTGATCAACCTATGGATGGCATGCGTTTTCGTCGCTTGCGCCGTTCCCCAAACGGTGAGGATGTCCTGTATGTCTTCTATTCGCCAAACCAAGGTCGTATCGCCCTCTTTAATTATAATTTGATTGAGCGAAAACTGGCGATTCCGCTGATCGGGCATGGTTATGCCATGCTTGAAGATGGGAAAATGGTTCTCTTTGAAGGTGAAGGTGACGAAGCCACTCGAGTTCACCCGATGCAAGTTTGGCAAACCCCTTTCTATTCAGAAGAATTTGCCGATCAACAGCCTGCGCGAGGGGGCTTTTTTGGTCGCATTGGTAACGCTGATCTTGTACGTGGCATCTCAGAAATTCTGCATATTGCTAAAGAAATTGAAGGTAATCAGGTTTCCGTTGCCCGCTATGAACAACTCAGCCAACAACCGAAAAACCTACTTGATATTTATTATTGGTTTAATGACGAGCAATGTTTAGGTATCGGTAAATTACTCAAAGAGATCACACAAACCAGTGAATTGGTCTTAGATGAGTATGAAAAAGTCGAGAGTATCCGCCAGCAATCAGCAAAATCGATGAATGAAGCGGTTAATCGGCAAAAGACACTGATGTCTTTAACATTACCTGAAAGCTGGAATGATATTCAGCAGTTTGTTGATGGGTTAAATGCACTCAGTGCCCAACGTGGTCACCTGATCTCCTTACGCGAATTCCGCTATATGGATTTAACGAAACTCGCGCAGATGGAAGAAGAAATTACGCAAGCACAGCAGTATGTTTCTCAAACTACCGCGACTTTCCTAGCGAGCGATAAAGCACTACAACCATTTAAAACGCAACTTTCTCAGTTTGAAGAGCAAATGGAGAGTGCTCAAAATAGTGCGCAGCTCGATATTCCAATGAATGGCATGGAAAAAATGTCTGCCGACTTGGATATGCTATCGAATCTAATGGCTTCGCTAAAATTTGATGATGTGACTCAACAAACCAACATCATTGATGCAATTTCACAAATTTATGCCCAATTAAACCAGTCACGCGCTCGTTTACAACAAAAACGTAAATCACAAAGTGCTGTCGAGACTGTGGCTCAGTTTGGCGCACAATTCCGCCTATTTAGCCAAGGCATTACAAATGCCCTATCACTCTCCACGGATCCTGAACGCTGCGATGACCAGCTATCTAGGCTATTAGTCCAATTAGAAGAGTTAGAAAGCCAATTCAGCAGCCACGATGAGTTCCTAGAAGATATTCTCGCCAAACGCGAAGAGCTGCTAGAAACCTTTGAGTCGCACAAGCAAGCCTTATTAGATGAACGCCAACGCCGTTCACAAAACTTACAAACAGCAGCCGACCGCCTGTTAGATAGTTTGCAACGCCGCACTGCACGTTTACAGTCTCAAGATGAATTAAACGCCTTTTTTGCGTCTGATCCATTGGCAACAAAAACGCGTGAAATCATTGAAAAACTAAGAGAAATCAATGATAACGTCAAAGCGGATGATATTGATGCTAGATTAAAAGCAGCGCGCGACCAATCTATTCGCACACTACGCGATAAAACAGATATTTACGAAGATGGCGGTAATATAATTAAATTAGGGCCTCGCCATCGCTTTAGTGTTAACACCCAAGAGCTTGATTTAACCATCTTGCCGAAAGATAACCAACTTTGGTTATATCTGACGGGTACCGATTTCCAAGAGCCTATTGATAACCCTCAATTAGCTGAGTTACAACCTTATTGGTCAGCGGCACTTGAATCCGAGTCAGACGATGTTTATCGGGCTGAATACCTTGCATATTCAATTATCTACGCTGCAAGTAAGCGCCAAGATGGCCTTGATTATAATATGCTTAAGTCCGCGTTATCGGTGCCTGAGAAATTAGAGAAAATCGTACGCGACTTTGCAGCCCCACGTTATAAAGAGGGCTATGAGAAAGGTATTCACGATCACGATGCCATCGCTATTTTGAAAAAACTCCTGCCTGTCGGAGAGAGTGCTGATTTACTGCGTTATAACCCAACATCGCGAGCAATTGCTGCGATTTTCTGGGAACAAGTACAAAATAATGAATATCCGGCTTTATGGCCAGAGCGCGCCAGAACCGCAATGAATATTCATCAGCTATTCCATAATGATGATGCTTTGCTCGATTTGCAGGCGGAAATCGAAGCAGACATTAGCCTATTTTTACAAGAGCACCCGATACCTTGTGAAAGTTACCAACAAACTCAAGCCGCAGAGTATCTTAGCTTTGCGCTGGCGAGAACGCCTATTGAATTAGTTTACAGTAAATATGCTAGAGACCTTGTTGCCGCCTTGCAAACTCGGTTAGAAGACGCCCATATGTGGATAGACTTCAACCGTTCCCAACAAAACCTTGCAGGCCGCTATGCTCAGCGTTGGGCATTGATTCAAAACTGGTTACAAGGGCTATGTTCAGTGCCTGAATTTGCCCATCTTACGCCTTATATTCCGGGTGCAATCGCCATTATTATTTTAGACAAAGTCGCATCAGCACGTTATAGCGAAGCTGATCTGTACTTCAAAGTTAATGGGTTATTAGGCGAACATCCAACGATAGAAAATCAAACCCTCTCGTTGAGCTTAGATAACTATTTCAGTCGCATGCGTTTTCAAAGAAAACGGTTTATTCCCGCATTCCGTGAATATCAAGCGTTACGCCAACGTATTGTCATTGAAGAGCGCCGTCGTTTGAAGCTACATGAGTTTAAAGCGCACCCTCTTAGCTCCTTTGTTCGTAATAAACTGATCAACGACGTCTATTTACCGATTATTGGTGACAATATGGCGAAGCAAATCGGTGCATTAGGGGAAGGTAAACGTACCGATTTGATGGGGCTACTTTTGATGATCTCCCCGCCTGGTTACGGTAAAACCACATTGATGGAATATGTTGCTGACCGCTTAGGCCTCATTTTCATGAAAATTAACGGGCCTGCGTTAGGTCATGACGTGTTATCACTCGACCCAGACCAAGCACCAAATGCAACTGCACGTCAGGAGCTAGAAAAACTCAATTTAGCCTTAGAGATGGGGAATAACGTGATGCTCTATGTGGATGATATTCAGCATACGCATCCTGAGTTTTTACAGAAATTTATTTCTCTGTGTGACGGAACAAGGCGCATTGAAGGGGTTTGGAAAGGAAAAACGAAAACCTATGACATGCGTGGTAAAAAATTCTGTGTTGTTATGGCAGGTAACCCATATACCGAATCAGGTGAAGTGTTCCGCATACCGGACATGCTCGCCAACCGCGCTGATATCTATAACCTAGGGGAAGTGCTTGGCGGCATGGATGATGCCTTCGCATTAAGCTACATTGAAAACAGTCTCACCTCAAACCCTGTACTTGCGCCGCTTGCTCTACGTGATCTCAATGACCTCTACCTTTTCGTTGATAAAGCAATGGGTAAATCAGTCTCAACTAATGCTTTGAGCTACCCCTATTCAGATGCAGAAATCAGTGAAATTGTCGCTGTCATTAAGCGCCTAATCACGCTACGCGATGTCGTACTCAAAGTGAATCAGCAATATATTGCCAGTGCAGCACAGTCCGATAAATACCGCACCGAGCCAGCCTTCCGTTTGCAAGGTAGCTATCGAAATATGAATAAACTGAGTGAAAAAGTGTCCTCTGTCATGAATGAAGAGGAGCTTGAACGTTTATTGGATGATCACTACCTCGGTGAAGCACAATTACTCACCACAGGAGCAGAAGAAAATTTACTCAAATTAGCTGAAATTCGCGGTAAGCTCACGGAGCAACAGGCCGCACGCTGGCAACAAATCAAAAAGGACTTTATGCGCAATAAAGCACTAGGTGGGGATAATGCAGATGTGGGTGACCGTGTTGTTGCACAACTTGCTGATCTGGTTGAAAGTGTACAAGCATTAAGCCAGCAAGCATGAAACAGTGGTTGAACCAACGACTGAAACTACTTGCTATTTTGGCTGGGCTATTGGTCATCATCCAAGTGATCAATAGCCTAACAGGCTATTCGTTAAATCGCTTTGGTATCATACCCAGAAGCTTAGAGGGCCTCATCGGTATCCCCCTTTCCCCCTTTATTCATAGTAGTTGGGGACATTTACTGAGTAACCTTCCTCCTTTACTGATCCTCAGCGCAGTACTGCTACATAGAGAGATCCGTGAATATCTATTAGCTTCGCTCTTTATTATTATTACTGGTGGATTAGCTGTTTGGTTAGTTGGTCGCTACGCCATTCATGTTGGCACAAGTGGTTGGATTTTCGGGCTTTGGGGGTTACTGATCGCCCAAGGTTATTTTCGTCGCAAACTTTCTGACATTATCATCACTGTCTTGGTGCTATTTTATTTTGGCGCAATGGCATCCGGCTTGCTGCCCGTTCATCAATATATTTCAACTGAATCGCATATTGCTGGTGCAATATCGGGTATTTTCTATGCATGGTGGGTTAATCGCCGCAAGAAAAGCGCCCTTTCACCTACAGAAAGCTAATTTTTAGCTAACGTGATCAGATTCACTTTTAATATTTTTTTTATTTTTATGTATCCTTTTTTATCTACTTGGTTCACATATTAATAATTTAACTATTATTTAACTCTTCATTTACAAATTAGTGATTGTTAGTCTCATAAAACAATAAAAAATGGAGACTCACCTGATGAAGATAAACAACTTATTATCTGCGGTTATTATTTTTGGATTAACAACACTTTCATCTACTGGCTATGCCGAACCGAATAAAATCAAAATCGATCGAGATAGCTACGGCGTTCCTCATATCTATGCCGATGACGTATATAGCCTTTTTTATGGTTATGGCTATGCTGTCGCCCAAGACAGGCTTTTCCAGATGGAAATGGCAAAACGCAGTACCCAAGGCACCGTTTCAGAAGTGCTCGGCAAAGATTTTATTGCCTTTGATAAAGATATCCGCAGTAATTACTGGCCTGACTCCATCCATCAACAAATTAAAAATCTCCCTAAAGAAGAACAGGATATCCTACGTGGCTATGCAGACGGCATGAACGCTTGGATCAAACAAGTGAATGCGAGGCCAGATAAATTAATGCCTAAACAATTTATTGATTATGACTTCACACCATCTCAATGGAACAGCTTTGATGTTGCCATGATTATGGTGGGCACTATGGCTAACCGCTTCTCAGATATGAACAGTGAAATCGATAATCTAGCCTTATTAACCGCCTTAAAAGATAAGTATGGTGAGCAAACAGGGTTAGCAGTATTCAACCAAATAAATTGGCTAAACAACCCTAATGCCCCCACCACTATTGATGCTCAAGAATTTACCTATTCAGATACAAAAAATAAAAATAAACAATCTCAGGTGAATCAAATAAACGATTACCGTCTAATTCCCCCTATGTTTGAGCGCCCTGCAAAGGATGCCTCCGGCAAATTAATCGCATTAACAGCACAGCAAAATAGCCAATTGATTGCCAAGCAATATGAGCAAGGCGGTGCGAACGGGTTAGCAGGTTACCCAACGACGAGTAATATCTGGGTTGTCGGCAAATCAAAAGCCGATGGCGCTAACGCAATTTTGCTCAACGGCCCACAATTTGGCTGGTTTAACCCAGCCTATACCTATGGCATTGGTTTACATGGTGCTGGTTTTGATTTGGTTGGCAACACCCCTTTCGCTTATCCAGCAATATTATTTGGCCATAATGGCAACATAGCATGGGGATCAACGGCTGGTTTTGGTGATGGTGTCGATATTTTTGCAGAGAAACTCGACCCAAAACGTCCTAACTATTACCAACATCAAGGCCAATGGAAAAAAATGCTCAGCCGCCAAGAGGTCATTAACGTGAAAGATGCTTCGCCTGTCACATTAGATGTTTATCGAACGGTGCACGGCAACATAGTCAAACAAGATAACAGCGCTAACATCGCATACAGCAAGGCTCGAGCGTGGGATGGAAAAGAAGTCTCTTCCTTGATGGCATGGGTAAAACAAGCACAAGCCAAAAATTGGCAGCAATGGCAAGCTCAGGCACAAAATCAAGCACTGACCATTAATTGGTATTATGCCGATCGAGATGGCAATATTGGTTATATCCATACAGGACATTACCCTGAGCGCCAAGAAAACCATGACCCTCGCCTTCCAGTGCCAGGTACCGGGGAGTGGGATTGGCAAGGTATGCAACCCTTTGCCAATAACCCAAAAGTGTATAACCCGAAATCCGGTTATATTGCCAACTGGAATAATTCCCCAGCCAAAAACTACCCCGCTAGTGATTTATTTGCTTTCTTATGGGGTTCGGCTGATCGAGTGACAGAAATAAATAGACTGATAGAATCAAAAGCTTTGTTAAACCAAGAGGATATGTGGGATATCCTAAAACAAACCAGCCGTGTTGACCTCAATCATCGCTTATTCACCCCTTATATCATCCGTGCTACGCGTGATTTACCTGCCGATGATGATGCAGTAAAACTTGCTAATATACTGAACCAATGGGATGGCATTAATCATCTTACAAAGGATGGTAAGCATTATATTCAACCAGGCTCGGCAATATTAGATATCTGGCTCAAGGAGATGTTAAAAGCGACTCTCGGTCAAGCTGTACCGGCTCCCTTTGATAAATGGTATTTAGCCAGTGGCTATGAAACAACACAAGACGGCCCTACAGGTTCACTGAATATTAGTACGGGGGCCAAAATCTTATATGAATCGTTATTAGGACAACGCTCTGCAATTCCTCAAGCGATTGATCTCTTTGCAGGCAAACCTCAAGATGAGGTCATTCGCCAAGCATTACGCAATACTTATCAGCAGATGACCCTAAAATATGGTGATAATCTTGCAAGCTGGCAAACCCCTGCCACGGCACTCACTTTCAGAGCCAATAATTTCTTTGGCGTTCCTCAAGCCAATGCAAAAGAGCGTTTTCATCAAAATGAGTATCATAATAGAGGCACAGAAAATGATTTGATCGTGTTTAGCGATGGTAAAGTGAAAGCTTGGGATGTCGTCGCACCAGGCCAAAGCGGTTTTATTTCACCTCAAGGCAAACCATCACCTCATTATCAAGACCAATTGTCACTCTACGAACAATTTGAAAAGAAACCATTATGGCTCACAACGGAAGAATTGACGCCGCACATCGAATCTAGCGAACAGGTTGAGATCGAAAAATAGTCAATCTCAACAGGGCCGAGGTAACACTCGGCCCTATTTCATTTGCCGTACACGATAGACACAACGTCCCGCGCCATTTAACAAATATTGCTCACGCTCAACTGTCACATCACTTCCCATAATATCGCGAAACAGTTGCAATTCTGAACGACAAAAATTTTGGCAGACCGTCGCCGCAGCACAGATAGGGCAATGATTTTCAATAAATAACCAGCTATTACCATCTTGCTCAATATGTGCCATATAACCTTCTTCGTTGCGAACATCGGCTAATGCCTGTAATCGTTCAACGAAAGGTAAAGAGCCACATCGCGACAAATATTTCGCCTTAACTTCCCCTTCTCGTTGGCTAATTAGCTTTTCCAGCCCTTCATTACCAAAAATATTTTTTACAGAATCAATGAGCTGCAATGTTAATTGAGCATGTGTGTCAGGAAAGCGCTGATGCCCTAATGCTGTGAGCACCCAATTCTGCCTTGGTCGGCCCGCTCCGGTTTGAGAGGTACATTGCACCCCTTCAACTAAACCTAAAGACGTCAGTTTCTGAATATGCTGGCGTGCCGCTTCCCCCGTCATTGCCAAGTCTTTTGCAATCACAGCTGTCGAGATAGGGCCTTTTGTTTTTATGCAAAACAAAACCTTATCAACCGCTTGGCTGATATTTAAATTATCAAAGTAATCACTTGCATTAATCATTCTGTCACTCTAATATCCAAGTCAATACTTGGATATTAACGTTTTTTTAACTCTCTCGTCTAGCAGGTCTCGCTATGAGCAATGAAACCTCCACGACAACTCAAGCTAAGTGGGCTGATTTACTTAGTGGTCGTAACGCATTATTGACGATTGCCCTCACCGGTGGTGTCGCTCTTCATGCTATCAATATTTATATTGTGACAACTATCTTACCTAGTATCGTCAATGATATCGGTGGTCTTGAATATTATGCGTGGAATACGACGATTTTTGTTGCTACTTCAATTGTGGGTTCAACACTGTCGAGTAAAATACTCAATCAATTAGGGCCTAAATTCGCCTATTTAACGGCTCTGCTTATTTTCTCATTAGGCTCCATTTGGTGTGCACTGTCACCATCAATGTTAATGTTACTTGGCGGGCGAGCGTTACAAGGGCTAGGCGGTGGAATTTTATTCGCCTTAAGCTACGCCCTTATTCGCGTTGTGTTTACTGAAAACCTTTGGTCACGTGCCATGGGCATTGTTTCCGGTATGTGGGGAATAGCGACACTTTGCGGTCCTGCTATTGGTGGAATATTCGCTCAAACGGGTCATTGGCGCTGGGCTTTTTGGTCATTACTTCCCGTTGCACTTCTACTCGTTCTAATCGTGATAAATCAATTGCCTAAAAGGACAAATCAATCCCAACAGATCAGTAAACTGCCTGTTCTCGCCATTTCACTATTAGTGATTTCCGTCTTAGCGATTTCCATCGGTAGCTTATCCAGTCAGTTGATATTCAATGCCATTGGCCTATTCGTTGGCCTTATCTTATTGGTCACTATCGCAAAAATCGATGGTAAAAAAGGTAAGCGATTACTACCAACAGGCACTTATTCATTAAAAAATTCACTCGGTGTGATTTATTTAACGATGAGCTTGTTGGTGGGTGGTATGACAACGGAAATTTATGTTCCTTATTTCTTACAAACCATCCACCACTTCTCGCCATTATCAGCAGGCTATCTTACAGCGATTATGGCAGCAGGTTGGACGATTGGCGCATTATTAAGTGCCAATAAAACTGGCCCAATCGTGTTAAAAATACTTCGTACAGGGCCAATCATCATATTTATTTCATTAATTGTGTTAGCCATTTTGACTCCTCATACGGAGCTTGTGAGTTCAATCTTACTGTTTACAATTTATTTAGTCGCAATGATGGGAGTTGGCCTTGGTATTGGTATTTGCTGGCCACACTTGGTGTTAAAAGTGTTCAGTGTCGCCCCTAGTGGTGAAGAAAATCTCGCGTCTTCATCCGTCATTACCGTTCAACTATATGCGACTGCGCTTTCTGCCGCGCTCGTGGGTGTCGTCGTGAATAACAGCGGGTTGATTTCCCCTGGTGGAATAGCAGGCGCTCAACAAGCCTCTGTTTGGTTATTTATTTTATTTGCCATTTGTCCATTCTTTGCCGCACTGTTGATCAGGAAAGTGAAGTAATACTCCCGCGTGGGGGATACGTGGTAAAAGCAGGGAAGTGTCATTTAATTCACTTCCCTTTATTCATTAACGTTAATTTTTACGGAAAAAGTAAGGGATACACAGCGTGCTGATTATGACAATAATCGCTGTCGATACCATGACACCAAAAAAGGCTTGATCAAACGCTATGTGCGCTTGATTTATCAATAAATTAGCACTTTCGTGCGGCAGATGCTCCGCAACAATAAAAGCTTCATCAATGCTATCATAAGCTTTATTATCAACGACTAAGCTATCGGGCAATGATAATTTCATTGTATAAATGGCACTCATCAATCCCCCCATAAAGGTTACACCCAACACACTACCAATTTCATATGCGACTTCTTCAATAGACGCGGCCATACCGGCTTTTTTATCTGGCGCATTGAGCATCACGGTTGTTGAAGCTGTCGTAAAAATAATTCCTAAACCAAAACCAATTAAAAACAGGAATAACAATAAGATGAAACCTGTTGAGGTTTGATAAATAGAAATGAGACCAAGTACCCCTGCCAAAGTACAAACAAAGCCAATGACGGTTAAACGTCTTTCCCCCATTGTATGTAATAACATTCCAGTTAATGGGCCTGCTAATACAGAAGCAATCGGGATCGGGATAATATACAGCGCCGCTTGAAGTGGCGTATACCCCTGAACTAATTGTAGTCTTTGGCTCAATAGGAGTTCGACACCCACAATAATCACCATCGATAATATCGCCATTAAAATACCGGCACTAAAACGAGGGTTAGAAAATAATTTAAAATCAATCATTGGTGATTCAGACGCTATTTGTCTGCGGCTAAATAACCATAAAAATAGCCCACCGATAACCCCAACAATAGTCAACTCCCACCAATTGGTATAAGGCTTACCCAGCTCTTTTAGAGCATAAATAATGCCAACTAACCCGACTAGCACTAACCCAGAGCCAAGATAATCAATTTTTTGTGAGCCTGTTCCGCCACATTTAGGAATTAAAAAATAGGCAAAAGGTAATACCAGCAATACCACAGGAACATTAATTAAAAAGACCGATCCCCACCAAAAGTGGTTAAGCAGCGCACCACCAACCAAAGGGCCTATCGCAGCACCACCTGATGCCACCGCCGACCAAATACCTATCGCAAGTGCACGCTCTTTTGGATCTAAGAAAACGTGTCTAACAATCGATAAGGTTGCAGGCATACTCAGCGCCGCTCCCACAGCTAAAAAGCCTCTGGATAAAATTAGGCTCATTGCCGTCGGAGAAAATGCCGCACATAAAGAAGCGACCGCAAATAAAGGTAGCCCTAACAGAAACATGACCTTATGGCCAATGCGATCACTAAGCATACCCGCAGCAGGCAACAGCCCAGCGACAATTAATGGGTAAGCATTCATGATCCACAATTTTTCAGAAGATGTGGCGCCTAAATCATGCGTTAATCGCGGTAACGCGGTATATAACACCGTCACATCGATAACAATCAGAAAGAGTACACTTGATACTAAAAGTAAAATAATCCAGCGTTTATAATTTGCTAGCATAAAATCATCTCAACAAGTTTATTTAATCACTATTTATTCATGATCGTGCTACAATATAAATCCATACGTATGTATTGAAAAGAGGTTTTTGTTAAATGGGACGTCAACGAACTATCGATCGAGATAAAGTGCTCGATGCCGCTGAAAACATCGTACTTAACCAAGGTGCTGCTGCTCTGACGATTGATGCAGTCGCAAAATCCATGGGGATCTCTAAAGGAGGGGTTCAATACTGTTTTGGTAACAAAGATGCCTTAATCGATGCAATGTTTGAACGCTGGGGTTATACCTATGAGCAAATATTTAACCGTGAGATTGAAAAAGACAGCTCCCCAGAAAATCGTATTAATGCCCATCGGCTTGCAACCTATGAACATGACAAAGTCGCGATGGCGAAGGGGGCAGCATTAATGGCAGCTTTACTACAAACCCCTGAATACTTAGAAAGTACCCGTGTTTGGTATCGTGATAGATTGCGCCATATAGACACCTCAACAGAGCATGGCAAACGCGCTCGGCTGATGTTTCTTGCTACCGAGGGCGCCTTTATGTTGCGCTATTTTGGTTTGATGGAAATAGACGAAAACGAGTGGCAAGAGATGTTCCATGATATGTCACGTTTTTTAGGCTAACGTGACAAACCTAGGAACTTATCCTATAAAAAAACAATCGTTCGTTGTATCGATACAGAGATACAAAAAATCGCTATTTTTCATTACGACGAAATAAATGGACGGGAATGATGCCAGAAACGGTAAGCAAATTAGGCGTATTTTTATTTGTGGGTATTTAGCCACTTCTTTGCCTGCAAAATTAAAGGTAAATCTACCATTTTGCCATCCACTTTAAAGGCGTACTGCTCTTGAGATTGTTGTAATACTTTTTTTGACCAAGCCAGCTGCTGCTGTGTTATATCAAACGATCGCTTGATAATAGCAATTTGATTGGGATGAATAGCTAATTTTGCTGTAAAACCAAGAGCTTTAGCATGCAAACACTCTTGCTCTAAAGCAGCCAAATCATCAATATCTGGTGTGACACAGTCAATAGGAGCTAAAAGATTTGCAAGGCGAGAAGCAAGCACCACTTGTGTTCTTGCAAACAACAGTGATTCACGAGACATGTCACACTGCATATCAAGAGAAAAGTCTAAAGAGCCGAATGCAAGGCGCTCAACACCTGAATGTGCGATATCATAAACACGGTGTAACCCCCATGCCGTTTCAATGATAGCAATCATCGATAGTTGCGGATTATCAAAGAGATGTTTTTTAACATCGTTGATCATCGCTACAGATTCAACTTTAGGTATAACAAGGTGAGATAAATAGATGAATAAGTTATTTTTCTTTAGCCAATCAATATCTTGATCATATTCAATACTATTTGGCTGGTTAATTCTAATGGCTATTTTTTGCGTTACCTCCTTTCTTGGATAATGGAGTAACCAATCCATAACTTCCTGCCTAGCAAGAGATTTATGTAAAGGATGGACTGAATCCTCCAAATCTAAAATCAACACGTCTGAGCCACTAATACACGCTTTATCAAAGAATTGAGGGTGATCTCCGGGTACAAATAAATAAGTTACAGAACAATTAGTCATCGTGAACCTTCCTAATCAATCATTTGAATAACATATTATTTTCCCTTACATCTCAATTGAGAATAAAAAAAACAATAATTCTCATTTACTATTTTTTTCGGCAATGCTAACTTTATTACCAATATCTTTCAAGTATTCAAAATTATTTTTCTAGTTAATGATATTCATCATTAATTAATTCGTTCTCATAGCTATAAGAGGCTAATCATGACGAATACCCCTAAACAAACAAATGTTTTAAATATTAATGCTGAATTTTCTCATCATAATAGCCTTAGGCGTTTAATTCATTGCTTGTTTGCAGAAAAACTGATTGATAAAAAACAATTTTATTGGGATTTTGATTATTGTGGATATATTTATCAATCCATAACATCATCATTTAAAATCCTTTTCACCGATGTAGATATATACCCTGCCAATACCGTATTAAGTTATGGAAATATTTATATAATCGATAAAAACAATCAAAAGGAAATTATTCAAACGATAGATGACATGCTTGATATATTAAAAGAAGATTTAAATATAGCGTTTACCCCTAACAATTTAAATAAATTAAAAAATGATATAAAAAACAGTGTCGATAATGACATTAATGCACGCAACTTCCGCATTAATTGGTCACACGATATTAGCCAACAAATGTCTAAATACGGTTTTAATGACTTAACTGATTGGGTCGTTCATAAATACAGTATCCGCGATGCGGCTTTGTTTCTCGACCAATGGGGCTCACTTGAAGGGCATCCCTATTATCCAACATGGAAAAGCCGACCAAACATGAAAGCCAAAGATGTTATGGCTTACTCTCCTGAATTTAATGCTACGGTGAATCTTACTGTCGCAGCTCTACGCCGAGATATGGCCTATATTGAAGCATTGCCGCATGTCGCTAATATTCACCTCTGGTTTCTTCAACAATTTCCACTTACTGGTCAACAATGGTGTGATTGGCTTGGGCAGCAAGGTAGGGATCCTCAACAATGGCTTCCATTACCCATTCATCCCTGGCACTTAAATCATTGGGTAAAAGAGCAAGCAGCAGAACTCATTCAAGATGAAATACTGCTTATTGATGGGCCTCAATTAGAGACCAAACCGACGATGTCCTTTAGGACCATGCTCCCCACAGATGCCACTAATAAGGCATTTGTTAAATTACCCATCGCAGTTTGGATGACAAGTGAAATGCGTAGCTTGCAAGCAAAATCCATCCATATGGGGCCTAGAATTAGTCAGTTAATCGATACCATCTTAAAACAAGAGAAAAACTTTCATGGGAAATTAGAATCTCTACGTGAAGATCTCGGTATCCACTACCGACATGCCATTGAACAAGATGATTCAGCTGGGCGCTTTCTTTCTGTCGTATTTCGTTGCACGAATTCTTATGAAAGAAGTGACAATTTATTGCCTATCACGGTTGCAACACTCTTTACTGCTTTACCAAATCAACAAAAACCGATTTTCACTGAACTCATTGAAAAATCAGGATTAACTCCTCGTGAATGGTTCCGCAGCTATACAAAAGTTATTTTAGAGCCTGTTATATCTATGTATTTGATATATGGCATTGCTCTTGAAGCTCATCAGCAAAATACCCAAGTACTCTTCACATCAGAAGGTATCCCAGAAAAATGTTTAATCCGTGACTATGGTGATGGCCGAGCCTTTTTACCCCTATTGCACCAACAAGGCTATCAATTACAAGCCTACTCTTGGCCCGGTATTTTACCGACCGTTTTTGAAGAGGATATAGAACCTGTACGGAGTTTTTTGATTGACGCTTGTTTTGTAAGCCATTTACATGAACTAGCTGTCCATATTACTCGTTTTTACCGCTTAACTAACCACCAGCTTTGGAGGGAATTAAAAAATATAACTCAATATATTTTTGAATCAGTTAAGCCTCGAATTGATGAAAGTTTTTGGAGGCAAGAATATGAAATATTTATGAATTCACCTTGGCAAACTTGCTCACTACTCACTATGCATATCCAACGATATATTAATTATCGAATACAACATGGTTTAACGAATCCATTTTTATTATTTCAATAGAAGGTAATACTAAGTTTGTTTCCTTCCTTGTAAATAAAGCGAATAAAACGACTAATTCAATATGAAAAATAAATTATTAACTATACCATTTAAAGACATAGCAAAACATAAAATTACCTATCACTCTTTATTTTGTGTGGTAATTTCATTCTTTTATCCTAATACCCTTTTTGCTAAATCAGATAATAAGCTCAGCAAAGATAGTATCATCGTATCAGCTAAGGGTAATAATAACCTACAGCCTAACCTTTTTTCTTCAAGATCAATACAAGCGGGGCTATTAGGGGATAACGATATTATGGATATTCCCTTTAATATCACTAATTACAATTCGGCTTATTTAGAATCACAACAAGCACAACAAATTTCAGACATTCTTTCTCACGATACTTCGATACAAATTAGTAGCTCTAAAGGTGGACTACTTGACTCATTATATATTCGAGGCTTCCCTATAACGGAAGGTAATATCGGTGAGTTTGCGCTTAATGGTATCTATGGTGTATCCCCTAACTTTCAATTATTAGCAGACTACGCTGAACGTGTTGATATTCTAAAAGGACCAGCATCTCTGTTATATGGTATGTCACCTGAAGGGGGGGTTGGTGGTGTTATCAATGTCGTAACCAAACGTGCCAGTGCGCAACCTATCACTCGCTTAACCGCCCAATATCTAAGTGACTCTCAGTTAGGTGGTAAATTAGATGTTGGCCGTTTATATGACCTAGGGAATAACCAATATTTTGGTATTCGCGTGAATGGAAGTTACACCAATGGTAATACTGCCGTTGACCATCAAGACCGTCGGCTCGGCGTCGGTGCTATCGCGCTAGATTATTCTAGTGAACGCTTTCGCGCTTCATTGGATCTCATTACTCAAAACCAAAATATGAATGCGACTAATCGTCCATTTTTTTTAGGGGAAAATGGGGTTGTTCCACCTGCGCCTAGTGGGAAAACCAATTTAGCTAGCCCATGGACATGGTGGAAATCCAATGATGATTCCGCCTTATTACATATGGAATATGATGTGCTAAGCAATACCTCATTATTTATGGATATTGGTGGTGCTCGAACCCGTATCGATCGGGTTAATGAACAAACCTACACCGTCCTTAATGATCAAGGGGATATCTCCACATATATCATGAATTTTCAAAGCAAAACCCAGCGTTACTCTGTTGGCACTGGTATCAAAAGTGAATTCATGACAGGAAATACCTCTCATCAACTCGCATTACAGTGGAACCGCTATTTTGATCGTTATAATGTCGGTACAAATGCAGGCACGCCATACAATACCAACTTATATCACCCTACTTATATTGATAAACAAATCCCTGATTACCCAGAAATAACAAAACGCTCCGAAAATACACTTTCAGGGGTTTCATTGGTCGATACAATTGGCTTTTTTAACGATAGCTTTATGGTCACCCCCGGTATTCGCTATCAAAATATAAAATCTGATAGCTTTACTTTAGGGGCTCTTTCAACAACTTATGATGAATCCACTATTACCCCATTAGTCGGTTTATTGTTTAAACCTACTGATAATATCTCGCTATATGCGAATTATGTTGAAGGTCTCAGCAAAGGAAGTACTGCTCCGGTTAATGCTAAAAATAGCGGCGAAATGATGAAGCCATTTCGTTCTAAGCAATATGAGTTAGGCGTTAAATATGAACAACCCGTCGCAATAACAACACTGAGCCTTTTCCAAATCAGTAAACCAAGCGGGTCATTAGACCCTAACAGCCTGATTTATTCTGCCAACGATGAACAACGTAATCGTGGTATTGAGCTAAGTGTCTCTGGTAAGCCATTTGATTCTCTCCGTTTAACCGGCGGCGTCACTTATATTCAAGCAGAGCTCACCAAAACTGCATCTGGGCAAAATAAAGGAAATGAACCGATTGGCGTTTCCCCTTGGGTCGCAAATTTTGGTGCGGAATATGATATCCCTTCTGTTTCAGGTTTAAGTATCAATGGCAATATCAATTACCATACTCGTCAATACGTTAATAAAGAAAATACTCATTCAATACCTTCATGGACAACCGTCGATATTGGCTCTGCCTATAAGACTAAGATATCGAATACGCCTGTTACGTTGAGACTAAATATCACCAATATTTTAAATGAGCGTTATTGGTCTGGTGTAGCCTCCTACAGCACATTCGCTCAAGGCTCTCCGCGAACCGTACTCGGTTCTATTTCAGTTGATTTCTAAGAGGTGAAATCATGGTGAACCAAACTAACTTAACCCATTTTTTATCGGTACCTTATCAATCTATCAAAACCGTAGCGCCAACAGAATTACCGCCGCTCATGGATGAGCAGGTCAAACGGCTATGTTTTGAAAATAATGAAAGGCTGGTAGAACTGGTTAAGCAGTATGGTTCCCCATTAAATGTGATTTTCCCTCATACCATGCAACAAAATATTCTAAAACTGAATGCTGTTTTTCAAGAACATGGTGTAACAGGGCGCATTATGTATGGCGTGAAAGTTAACCAATCCAATATCCTAGTCAAAATAGCCGTTGAAGAAGGTATTGGCGTTGATGTATCAAGCCTTCATGAATGGCAAGATGCCTATGACTATGGGATTTCACCAGAGAAAATTTGTGCTACTGGTCCTGCGAAGACCAATGAATTTCTTTGGAAACTGATATTACATAACTCACTGATTATCGTTGATTCTCTTGAAGAATTACAAGATATCCTCAACCTATTATCAGGAACATCATTCATCGCGAGGGTTCTATTTCGCTATCAACCACAAATGAGCCGCTCTAGGTTTGGCATGAAATCTGCTGCATTTATAACGGCACTTCAATTAGCCAAACAGCATGCAGGCTTACTTTGGCAAGGTATCCATTTTCATTTAGGTGGCTATAAAAGCACTTCACGCGTACAAGCTTTCCGTGAATTACAGCCACTTATAAAATCAGCACTGTCATTGGGGTTTGAAATTAAAACCATTGATATTGGCGGCGGGCTACCGGTTCAATATGTTTCAACGAGGCAATACCAATCATGGATAGATAATCAAACGAGCCAATATTACCAAAATAACCGTATACCAACCGATTTTTACCCTTATGGAGGGGAACAATCAGCCACCCAATGGTTAACTACATTCCTATCATCCCAATACACAGAAAACGAAACCATCTCTCAATACCTTAAGAAAAACCATATCACACTAACGATAGAGCCCGGCAGATGTTTAGTCGATCAAAGTGCAATATCGCTATTTCGAGTTGTGCGCGTTAATCAGCAATTCCAACATCCTATTATTTTTGTTGAAGGCAGTAGCTTTAGTGCCTGTGAAACTTGGTTTAACTCAGAGTTTTTACTCGATCCACTACATGTTTTAGTACCACACTCAAAACAACATAAACAGCGCCCCACCCGAGTATGGATAGCAGGACATAGCTGTTTAGAAAATGATGTGATCACCCATCGCTTAATTTTATTTACTCACCTTCCTCAAGCCGGTGATTTGCTCATTTTCATAAATACAGCCGGATATCAAATGGACTTACTTGAAAATCAATTTCATCGGCACCCTATTCCTTGTCGATTGTATGCACTGGAAAATCATGATGGGCAGTTTATTTTTTTCAAAGATAACAAATAGGAATATTTATGATCAGCAGCAAAGTCACTGATTTGATCGGCAATACACCTGTTTTACGTATCGCTGTTCCCCACAAAAAAAGTGCTCTATTTCTAAAAATGGAAAAGAACAATCCAGGGGGAAGTATGAAAGACAGAATGGCTCGAAACATGGTTATTGCTGGCCTTAAATCAGGAAAAATAAAACCTAAAAGCACTATTATCGAATCCTCATCAGGTAATACCGGAATAGGACTCGCGCTGGCAGCAATCGAGTTTGATTTGCATTTTATCGCGGTTGTTGACCACCATGCCGCCCCCGACAAAATTTCTATTATGAAGGCGCTAGGCGCAGATATTCGCTATGTTACAGGTGATTATCAAGAGGATGAAGTGGCTGTTGTTGAACGGCAACGCCTTGCCAGCGAGTTAGCATCTCAACTGCCTAATGCAACCTTTTTGAATCAATCAGATAATGCCGCTAATTCAGGAGGTTATGCAGCTTTAGTCTGTGAGCTTATTGAGCAAATAGGTAAAATTGATGCTTATGTCGGTTGTGTCGGTACAGGTGGCTCTATTACTGGCATCTCTCAAGGGTTAAAGGCTCATAACCCACAAACGATTACCGTCGCTGTAGAGCCTGAAGGCTCAATTATTTTTGGTAACCCAGGCAAACCCTATTATCAATCAGGAACAGGGACGCCAAAAGGGGACACCGTAGGCTTAGTGCTCGATTACAGTTGTATTGACCATAATGCTCAAGTTTCTGACTGCCAAGCTTTTGAAACAACCCGTTTTCTCGCCAACAAATACGGTTTATTAGTAGGAGGGTCAACCGGAGGCATTGTCTATAAAGCCTTAGAATATATAAATACAGATATTCTTAGCGGCAATGTCGTGGTCATTGTTGTTGATGGCGGTGAAAAATACCTGAATACAATATTCAACGAACAATGGTTAAGCGCTCGCAACCTGATTTCAGAGGAGATTTCGCATCAACTCAATCGTTGGCTAACGAATACCATTCCACTAGAGCAAGCTAACTAGAGGAAACCATGATGATAGATAACAAACAGCTCAAGGTTGTTGTCTGTGGGGGAGGCCAAACCGGTCATTTAGCGGTTGCTCTGTTTAGCCATTTCGCTCATGTTAAGGCATCATTACTTACCCAAAATCCTATAACCGTCGAACGCCACCAGCAGCAGAACCAAAAATTATCAGTTCACTATCATGATGGAAAAGTTATTGATTATTCGATTGAATTAATAACTAATTTACCGCAAATCGTCATACCTCATGCCGATATAATTATTCTTACTGTTCCTTCCCATCAACAAGCAAATTGGCTAAATTTTATCTCACCCTACTTATCGACATCCCACACGGTGTTTATTGGCGCCATTCCCGGTATAAATGGCTTTGATTGGCTTGCTGAACAATTTTTTAAAGATAAACCTAATGTCGTAATATGGGGCATGAAAGATGTGCCTCATATTGCATGGGGTTTAGAACTTGGCACAAAAGTTTGTTTCGGTGGTGAGAAATCTGAACTCTTTATTGCGTTTCATCATCGAGAAAATGAAACAAATAAAAACCAACTCCATTGTTGGTTATCGGAAATATACTCGGCTCCTATTACCATTCTTGATAATTACTTAGAAATAACCCTTACTCCCGCAAATCCTATTATGCACAGCTCAGTCATTTATGGGCTGATAGGCCCCTACGCTCAATGGCATCAACGCAATTTTGAATCTCCACTGTGCTGGTGGAATGATTGCCCTGAACTTGGTGCTTACTATTTACAGCGCTGTGATGAGGAGCGACTGGCGATTTGCCAATATTTAACCAAAGAATTGGCAATCTCACTTAATACCGTAAAACCTTTAATTGAAGAATTACGAGAAGCTTATACCGAACAAATCGAGGATGCCAAAACACTATGGTCAATTCTTCGTTCAAACAAGGCCTACCATGGTATTCAATTACCTCTTATAAAGGCTGAAGGCGGTGGCTGGGTCTTCAATAAAAACCATCGCGTTTTTCAGGAAGATATTATTTATGGTTTGTGCTTACTCGTTAATTTAGGGAAGCATCTCAATATCCCTATTCCCTATATGCAAGAGATCTACACTTGGTGTATGGATTATTTAGGGCTAAAACCTGAAATTCATCACCCTATATTTACCAAGATAGACCTCACTCAATATAGGGTGGCTAAACGGTGAAATTGCTTAAAAACCATCTGATTATTGGGTTCTTATTCGGTATTCAAATAATATCAATGGGTGCAATGGAAATGAGTGGGCCATTTTGGCCAATTCATTTGCAAAATAACAGCTCAGATTCACTACTCCCTTTCGCCCTAACAATGGTCTATGTAGCCCCCATGATTGGCATCATGCTAACCAGTACTTTTTGGGGGAAAGCTGGTGACCGGATGGGGAATAAAGCAATGATAATCCGAGCCTTGCTTGGGTTATCAATTACCCAAATTTTACTGTCATTCTGTAATGACCCTTGGTTAATTTTACTATTAAGGTTTATTCAAGGAGCATGTGCGGGGTATATAGCGCCAGCGCAAGCTTACGGGGTGGCGGTGACAGCCCCTAGAAAACGGACTCATCTCTTTGCCCTACTACAAATATCAACCAATATAGGCTCTCTATTAGGGGCGCTGGCTGGCGGGTTAATTTTAGATTATCTCAATTTCTTTTGGATCAATATGATGGCTGGGTGGCTTTGTATGCTAAGTGCCGTGGCTGTTTTTCTATTTTTACCATCAGATAAGCATTCCCCCCTTTTATCCCCCGCCAAAACAGCCCATACAACGAAAAAAAACGGTTCCCCTCAAACTATCGTTAAACAATTGATGTTGCTTACAGGGTTATTATTAATGATCCGGCTTATCACCCTGCCCAGTTTCTCCTTATATATCGAAAAAACCTATTCAACAGACTATTGGGTAATAGGGCTTATTTATGGATTACAAGCGATGGGGGTGATCCTATCGGCTCAATTATGGGCTAAATGGTTTGAACACCAATCCATTGTTGCCTCTTTGACACGCTTAAGATGGATTATCTTTGGCTGTGCGGCTATTGCTGTCAGTCTCGCAAACGCTTCAATTATTTGGTTTGCCTTACTCTATTTTATTTGGGGAATTTTACTAGGCGCGACCACTCCCATCTTAACAGCACTGATCTCCTCAGCATCGCCAGCAGAACATCAAGGTTATGTACTTGGTTTATCGCAAAGTATTAATCAATTTGCATCAATCGGGGGGATCTCTCTCGGCAGTATTCTTATTATTTACCCTGGAATCAATATGCTTTTTTATTATATTTCAGTCGGTTATCTAATATGCCTTAGCACGATTATTTTACTAACAAAACATATCATCAATAAGGAACAATATGAAAAAAAAGTATAGGCTACACCAGCAAATGGCTAAATTTTTACTTATTCTTTTTGGGTTATTATTTTCCACAATAATCTCAGCAAAACCGACCGTTGTTACAGATATACTTGGTAGAAAGGTCACCGTAAATACCCCCATAAAAAAAGTCATTTTAGGTGAAGGGCGTATGCTCTACCTTGTCGCCATGCTAGATAAAGATAATCCAGCAAAACGTATTGTTGCGATGGGGAATGATATGCAAACGTCAGATCCTGCAACATGGCGACAATACAGTACTTATTTTCCTCAACTAAACCGTATTCCCACATTTGGCGGCACTGAAAAACGTTCACTCAATATTGAAAAAGCATTAGCGCTACAACCCGATGCTATCATCATGAATATTGAGGCAAAAACAGCAATAGAAGAACAAGGGTATGATAAAGCATTAGAGAAAGCAGGGATCCCTATTGTCTATATTGATTTTCGCTATAACCCATTAAAAAATACGACGCCAACGATGCGCCTATTCGGCACTTTATGGGGTAAAGAAGAAATAGCAGAAAAGTTTATTGAATTTAGAGATAAGCAATTAAAACGAGTGAGTGATGTATTAAGTAACCAAAATCCTAAAAAGCCACGTATTTTTATTGAGCGCATTGGTGGATATACCGATGAATGCTGTCTGACATTTGGCAATGGTAACTTTGGGCGTTTTGTTTCACTCGCCGGAGGTGAAAATATCGGTGAAAAAAATGCGCCTAACACATTTTATATGATGGATCCGGAGCAAGTTATTGCCGCAAATCCTGATAAAGTCGTTGTTACCAGTGCAAACTTTTCATCATTTATGCCTAATGGTGATTGGATTGGTTTAGGGCCAAATGAAAATATGGAAGCGGCAAAAGCGAAGCTAAAAAAATACCTAAAAAAGCCTGCTTATACCGGAAGTTATGCCGTCAAAAACCAACAATTTTATGCAATTTGGCATCAATTTTATAATAGTCCATACGATTTTATTGCAATCCAACAATTAGCACGTTGGTTCCATCCCGAATTATTTCCAGATTTAAATGCAGATGAAACATTTAAGGCGCTTTACGATAAATTTTTACCGATCAGCTATGAACCTGGTTACTTTGTAAGTTTAGGTGATAAATAACCATCTTGGTAAGAAGGAGGGGGTATGACTATCAATACCTATCATATTGAACTGAAGCCAATACAATTTCTTTGCTCATCTGAAGAAACGGATCAACGCCACGTCGACTATTTAAGTAAAAAAATAATTGGTGAGGGTATTTGGACAACCCCTATTCCTTGCGAAATAAACTCCGGCATTATTATGGATGGCAACCACCGCTATCAAGTGGCTAAGCGGTTAAATCTGACTTTTCTCCCCTGTATTTTACTAAATTACCAAGATGAACGAGTCAAAGTACACCATCAAAACTCAGATCAACCTTATAATATACAAACAATTTTTGATGTTATTTTACACCAAAACAAACTCCTTCCTTATAAAGCAACGTGTCATTACTTTTCACCATCATTGCCAATAATTGGTATTGATCTCAGCATGTTAAGATAAAAATAAAAAATCCGATTATGCAGTTAAAAGCATAATCGGATTTAATGTATTTAAATTTTAAATAATTCTAATTTATTCAACCGTCACTGATTTAGCCAAGTTACGTGGTTGGTCAACGTCAGTACCTTTGATCAACGCAACATGGTAAGAGAGCAGTTGTAGAGGAACCGTATAGAAAATCGGCGCAATCAACTCTTCAACATGTGGCAACGGAATAATTTTCATATTCTCACTCGCTTCAAAGCCTGCATCTTGATCTGCAAACACATAAAGCAAGCCACCACGAGCGCGTACTTCTTCGATATTAGATTTCAATTTTTCTAACAGTTCGTTGTTAGGTGCAATGATAATGACAGGCATATCGGCATCAATCAAAGCCAATGGACCATGTTTCAATTCACCCGCCGCATACGCTTCTGCGTGAATATAAGAGATCTCTTTGAGCTTTAATGCACCTTCAACCGCAATAGGGTACTGCTCGCCACGACCAAGGAATAGAGCATGATTTTTATCAGAGAAATCTTCCGCCAGCGCCTCAATCACTTTATCTTGAGATAACATGCTTTCAATGCGTGCAGGCAGTGCATGCAGAGCATTAGCAATACTCTCTTCTAATTCAGGACTTGCGCCTTTAATACGTCCCATATAGGCGACCAGCATCAACAGTACGGTTAATTGCGTGGTGAACGCTTTGGTTGAAGCAACGCCAATCTCTGCACCTGCTTTAGTCATTAGTGCAAAGTCTGATTCACGTACCAATGAAGAGCCAGCCACGTTACATACCGCAAGAGACGTCAAATAGCCTAGCTCTTTCGATAAACGTAATGCTGCTAGCGTATCAGCCGTTTCACCTGACTGTGATAGCGTGATCATCAGGCTGCCTTTGCGATGAGCGGGCTTGCGATAGCGGTATTCAGAGGCAATCTCAACATCACAAGGAATGCCAGCCAAAGATTCAAACCAGTAACGTGCAACCATCCCCGCATTGTAAGATGTACCACAAGCTACAATCTGAATATGCTCAACTTGAGATAATATTTCACTTGCTTTAGGGCCTAACTCACTCAGATCGATGCCATTGTCTTTGCTAAAACGCCCTTCAAGGGTGTTTTTAATCGCCATTGGCTGCTCATAGATCTCTTTTTGCATATAGTGGCGATAAACACCTTTATCACCTGCATCATATTGAACATTAGATTCAATTTGCTCTCGTTCAACAGCCTGACCTTGCTTATCAAAGATACGTACAGTGCGACGAGTGACTTCCGCAATATCGCCTTCTTCAAGATAAATAAAACGACGTGTAACAGGCAATAATGCAAGTTGATCCGATGCGAGGAAGTTTTCACCCACACCTAAACCAATCACTAATGGGCTTCCCGAACGGGCTGCCACCAATAATTCAGGAGTACGACTATCCATGATCACCGTGCCATAAGCACCGCGTAATTGTAGGATAACGCGCTGAACCACTTCAACTAAAGCACCACCTTTTTGTTGTTCATGATGAACAAGGTGTGCGATCACTTCGGTATCAGTATCAGAACTAAAGATATAGCCAAGTTGCTTTAACTCTTCTTTAAGTTCTAAATAGTTTTCAATGATCCCATTATGAACAACGGCAATAAAACCAGAAGTATGTGGGTGAGCATTACGTTCACTCGGAACACCATGGGTTGCCCAACGGGTATGTGCGATCCCCGTTCCACCTGATACAGGGTTTTTCTCCGCTTCTTCCGCCAGCATTTGTACTTTACCAACTTCACGTAAACGCTGAAGATGGCCTTCATGATCAACGACAGCCATACCAGCAGAGTCGTAACCACGATACTCAAGGCGGCGAAGCCCCTCTATCAAAATTTCTGCGATATCACGTTGTGCGACAGCACCTACAATTCCACACATATTAAATTTATTCCTAAACAAAGGGCTCCAACCCTTATGATGTCGCTACCTGATTGTTGTTACAGCTTTTGCTGCTCCCAAGCCTTGTAGAAAATGGGGTTTATTATATTTTTATCTTATTAACGCTACTATTGGAGAGGCACATTCACCTCTCCTAAAAATGTATTTTATTTTTTCTTCACTGGACGCTGCCAGTTTTTAATATGGACTTGTTTCACACGACTCACGACTAACTCACCCTCATTAACATCACGAGTTACCGTTGTACCAGCACCAATGGTTGCACCATTTGCAACAGAAACAGGGGCAATTAACTGGGTGTCGGAGCCAACAAACACATCATCACCAATGATAGTTTTATACTTATTCGCACCGTCATAATTACAGGTGATCGTTCCTGCACCAATATTGACGTTTTCACCAATCTGAGCATCGCCCAAATAGGTTAGATGGCCAGCCTTAGAACCAACACCTAATGAGGCATTCTTCATTTCAACAAAGTTACCTACATGGGCTTTGGCTGCCAATTTAGCACCAGGACGTAAACGAGCAAAAGGACCGACTGTACATTCCGCAGATAATTCAGAGTTTTCTATCACAGAATAGGGGCTGATAACCGAGTTATCACCAATAACACAATTTTTAAGAATACAGCCTGATTGAATATGTACGTTATTACCTAACGTCACATTACCTTCAATAATCACATTCGTATCAATGATAATATCGCGCCCATGTGTCAATGTACCGCGAATATCAAAACGTTCAGGGTCAATTAGCATTACCCCTGCAAGCAGAAGCTTTTCTGCTTGTTCTCTTTGATAAATACGTTCAAGAGCGGCAAGTTGTAAGCGGTTATTCACCCCTTCCATTTCACTCAAACGGCTAGGGTGAACAGTTTCAATCTTGTTCCCCTCTTTATGAGCTAATGCAATAACGTCAGTGATATAGTATTCACCCTGAGCATTATTATTATCCAGTTGGGATAACCAACGTTTAAAGTCTTTACCACTTGCAACCATGATCCCAGTATTGATTTCTTGGATCTTACGTTGCTCTTCAGTTGCGTCTTTTTGTTCAATGATACCGACAACTTCACCGTTTTCACGGATGATACGGCCATAACCAGTTGGGTTATCTAAAATTACCGTTAATAAACCGATACCACCTTCAGGCTTAGCTTCAATTAAGCGTTGCAGCGTATCTTTCGCAATTAATGGCACATCACCATAAAGCATGATGATATCTTCATCATCTTGAAAGTGTGGGGCAGCTTGTTGCATTGCGTGCCCTGTACCGAGTTGCTCTGCTTGTAATACCCAATTGAGGTTTTGTTCACCCAATTTTTCTTTCAGTAAATCGCCACCATGTCCATAAACAAGGTGAATGTCTGATGCCCCAACAGATTTAGCTGTATCAATAACATGCTGAACCATTGGTTTACCTGCTAATAAATGCAGGACTTTAGGCAGTTCTGAATACATTCGAGTGCCCTTTCCAGCAGCAAGAATGACGACACTTTTTCTTTGCACAGTCATAATTTCCTGAAACTCCAACTTTGGGATAAAAGTAAACCTATTTCCTACATAAATTACTACATATTTCGCACAAATAAAAAAGCCAGTCAGGTATTAACCGACTGGCTTTTCTTTATACTGCCTTCATTACATCAGCTTTTTAGTTAACTCGATAACTCGAAGTTTCGCTATTGCTTTCGCAAGTTCTGCCGATGCCTGAGCATAATCAACATCACCGTGAGCTTTACGGACATGTTCTTCCGCTCTGCGTTTAGATTCCAGCGCACGCGCTTCATCTAAATCTTTACCACGGATAGCTGTATCAGCCAGTACGATAACACCATTTGGTTGCACTTCTAAAATACCGCCAGAGAGGTAAATTAGCTCTTCTTCACCAAATTGCTTAGTAATACGTACCATGCCCGGTTTTATGGCAGTCAGCAGTGGGGTGTGCTGTGGATAGATTCCCAGCTCACCTTCACTACCTGTCACCTGAATTTTTTGTACCAGCCCTTC
This sequence comes from Providencia sp. PROV261, assembly GCF_028477945.1. Lineage (NCBI taxonomy): Bacteria > Pseudomonadati > Pseudomonadota > Gammaproteobacteria > Enterobacterales > Morganellaceae > Providencia > Providencia sp. PROV261. The sequence continues at coordinate 81,034 of NZ_JAMPMC010000024.1, forward strand.
AAACATCTGTTTTTCAGCGCTGACAACTGTCAGGTGGTATGTCATTGCAGCTACCATATCAACCTCCCGTCAGCCTGATTAAAGCTTCTTAGCTTTTTCCACAGCTTCTTCAATGGTACCAACCATGTAGAACGCTTGTTCTGGCAGGTGGTCGTAATCGCCGTTCAGAATGCCTTTGAAGCCACGGATAGTGTCTTTCAGGGAAACGAACTTACCTGGTGAACCAGTAAAGACTTCTGCAACGAAGAATGGTTGAGACAGGAAGCGCTGGATCTTACGAGCACGAGCAACAACCAGTTTGTCTTCTTCAGACAATTCATCCATACCCAGAATTGCAATGATATCTTTCAGTTCTTGGTAACGCTGAAGGATAGACTGAACGCCACGTGCAACATCATAGTGCTCTTGACCAACGATGAGTGGGTCAAGCTGACGGCTAGTTGAATCCAGAGGGTCAACCGCAGGGTAAATACCCAGAGAAGCGATTTGACGGCTCAGAACCACTGTTGCGTCCAAGTGAGCAAAGGTTGTTGCTGGTGATGGGTCAGTCAAGTCATCCGCAGGTACGTAAACAGCCTGTACAGAGGTGATAGAACCTGTCTTAGTAGAAGTGATACGTTCTTGAAGAACACCCATCTCTTCTGCCAATGTTGGCTGATAACCTACTGCTGATGGCATACGACCTAACAGAGCCGATACTTCTGTACCTGCCAGTGTATAACGATAGATGTTATCCACGAACAACAGAACATCACGGCCTTCGTCACGGAATTTCTCAGCCATAGTCAAACCAGTCAATGCTACGCGTAGACGGTTTCCTGGTGGCTCATTCATCTGACCATAAACCAGTGATACTTTGTCAAGAACGTTTGAATCTGTCATTTCATGATAGAAGTCGTTACCTTCACGGGTACGCTCACCAACACCTGCGAATACTGAGTAACCTGAGTGCTCAATCGCGATGTTACGGATAAGTTCCATCATGTTTACCGTTTTACCAACACCCGCACCACCGAACAGACCAACTTTACCACCTTTCGCGAATGGACAGATCAAGTCCATGACTTTGATACCTGTCTCTAGCAGTTCAGTTGAGCTCGATAGCTCTTCGTAGCTTGGTGCAGCGCGGTGAATAGACCAACGCTCTTCTTCGCCGATATCACCTTTCATATCAATAGGGTCACCCATAACGTTCATGATACGTCCTAGTGTTGCTTTACCTACTGGTACTTCAATTGGGTGTTCTAAATTTTTAACTTCTAAACCACGGCTTAGGCCATCTGATGTACCCATTGCGATACAACGAACAACACCACCGCCTAACTGTTGCTGAACTTCCAGCACCAGTTTTTCTTTACCGTTAACAACCTCAAGCGCATCGTACACTTTTGGTACTGCATCTTGAGGGAACTCGACGTCCACAACGGCGCCGATTACCTGGATAATCTTTCCAGTAGCCATCTTGAATCCTCTACGTAATTCGTAAACCTAGCTGTTAAACCGCGGCAGCACCCGAAACAATTTCGGTAAGCTCCTGAGTAATGCTGGCCTGACGAGCTTTGTTGTAAACCAACTGCAACTCTTTGATCAGGTTTCCACCATTATCGGTAGCAGCTTTCATTGCTACCATTCGTGCGGCCTGCTCACTAGCCAGGTTTTCAACGACGCCCTGATAAACCTGCGACTCGATATAACGACGCAGCAGGGTATCCAGCAACGCCTTAGGATCGGGTTCATATAAATAATCCCAAGATTTTTTCTTCAATGACTCGTCATTACTTTCAGGTAATGGCAGAAGTTGAAGAATAGTTGGCTCCTGAGACATTGTATTGATGAACTTATTGGTCACCACATACAGTTTATCCAAACGCCCTTCATCATAGGCTTGTAGCATAGTGTTAACTGGGCCAATCAAGTCTGAAAGCGTTGGGTTATCCCCCATTCCTGTCACCTGTGTGACAACATTGCCACCAACAGAGCCAAAGAATGATACTGCTTTAGAACCGATCAAAGCCAAGTCAACTTGAACGCCTTTTTCAGACCACGTCTTCATGTCTGACAACAGCTTTTTGAACAGGTTAATGTTCAAGCCACCGCACAAACCACGGTCTGTAGAAACAACCAGATACCCAACACGCTTAACTTCACGCTCTTCAAGGTATGGATGTTTATATTCCAGATTCCCTAACGCAAGGTGACCAATCACACTGCGCATAGTCTCTGCATAAGGACGGCTGGCCGCCATGCGTTCCTGCGATTTACGCATTTTGGACGCAGCGACCATTTCCATCGCTTTAGTGATCTTCTGCGTGTTTTGCACGCTGGCGATCTTGGAACGTATCTCTTTTGCGCCGGCCATTTCTGCTTCTCCTTTTAACCAGACGGCCCATTTAAATTTACGGGCCGAATAGTATTACCAGGACTGAGTTGCTTTAAATGATTCGAGCAGTTTTTTCAACTTGCCTTCGATATCATCGTTATAGTTACCCGCCTGGCCGATTTCATTCATAAGGTCAGCATGCTCGCGCAATGCATAAGAAACTAATGCAGCTTCAAACGCACCAATTTTCGCTAACTCAACATCTTCCAGATATCCACGTTCTGCAGCAAACAGAGACAGTGCCTGCTCTGCAACTGACATCGGTGCATATTGTTTCTGTTTCAGCAGTTCAGTTACTTTCTGACCATGATTCAACTGCTTACGCGTTGCATCATCAAGGTCTGAAGCAAACTGAGAGAATGCTGCCAGTTCACGATACTGAGCAAGTGCTGTACGGATACCACCAGAGAGTTTCTTGATGATTTTCGTCTGAGCAGCACCACCAACACGCGATACAGAAATACCCGGGTTAACCGCTGGACGAATACCAGAGTTAAACAGGTTAGATTCTAGGAAGATCTGACCATCTGTAATCGAAATTACGTTAGTCGGAACGAATGCAGAAACGTCACCAGCCTGAGTTTCAATGATAGGCAATGCTGTCAATGAACCTGTTTTACCTTTAACTTCACCTTTTGTGAAGTTTTCAACGTATTCAGCGTTAACGCGAGCAGCACGCTCCAGCAAACGTGAATGCAGATAGAAAACGTCACCAGGGTAAGCTTCACGTCCAGGTGGACGACGTAGCAATAGTGAAATCTGACGATACGCGACAGCCTGCTTAGACAGGTCATCGTAAACGATCAGTGCATCTTCACCACGGTCACGGAAATACTCACCCATCGCACAACCAGAGTATGGTGCTAAGTATTGCAGTGCAGCTGATTCAGATGCAGTTGCAACGACAACGATGGTGTTAGCTAATGCGCCGTGTTCTTCCAGTTTACGAACAACGTTAGAAATCGTTGATGCTTTCTGACCGATAGCAACGTAAACACATTTGATGCCAGAATCACGTTGGTTGATGATTGCATCGATTGCCAAAGCAGTTTTACCTGTTTGACGGTCACCGATGATAAGCTCACGCTGACCACGACCGATTGGAATCATCGCATCGACTGATTTATAACCAGTTTGTACAGGTTGATCAACAGATTGACGGTCGATAACACCTGGAGCAATCACTTCTACTGGTGAGAAGCCATCGTGCTCAACAGGACCTTTACCATCAATAGGTTCACCCAGTGTATTCACAACACGTCCTAGCAGGCCACGACCCACTGGAACTTCAAGAATACGACCAGTACATTTAACTTTCATGCCCTCAGCTAAGTCAGCATAAGGACCCATAACAACCGCACCAACGGAGTCGCGCTCCAAGTTCAATGCGATTGCGTAACGGTTACCAGGCAGAGCGATCATTTCACCCTGCATGACTTCGGCTAAACCGTGAATACGAATGATACCGTCACTAACGGATACAATCGTACCTTCATTGTGAGCTTCACTCACAACATCGAACTGAGCAATACGCTGTTTGATCAGTTCGCTGATTTCGGTGGAATTCAGTTGCATATGCTCCAGTCCCCTTAAGACTGCAAGACGTCAGTTAAACGCTCTAAGCGACCGCGGACACTCCCGTCAATAACGAGGTCTCCAGCACGAATAATCACTCCGGCAATAACAGACTTATCAATTTTGCAATTCAGCTTAACTTTGCGTGACAGACGTTTTTCCATCGCTGCAGAAATTTTGGCTAACTGCTGTTCATTCAATTCGTTAGCAGAGATAACATCAACTTCAATCGTTGATTCCAGGGTATCGCGCAATTGGATAAATTGAGCTAACACTTCTGGTAGCGTACTCAAACGCCCGTTTTCAGCCATAATACGAATCAGATTTTGAACATGCTCGTCAATTTCATCTCCACAAACAGAGATAAACGTTTTTGCTAACCTATCAGGGGCAATAGACCCAGAAAGTAGCTCACCAACCTGTTCATTGCGCGTCACCTCAGAGGTGAAGGCCAGCATATTTTGCCATTTTTCAACAGATTGATTTTCCACAGCAAAGTCAAAAGCTGCTTTGGCGTAGGGGCGAGCTACAGTAGCGATTTCAGACATGCCCCTCCCTCCTTACAGTTCAGCGACTAGTTTATCAACGATGTCGCTGTTAGCAGCTTCATCCACGGAACGTTCGATGATCTTCTCGGCACCTGCGACAGCAAGCATCGCAACCTGTTTACGTAGCTCTTCACGTGCACGTTTACGCTCAGCATCAATTTCTGCTTGGGCTTGTGCGACGATTTTTGTACGTTCTGCTTCAGCTTCTGCTTTTGCTTCTTCAATCATCTGATTGCGTTGTTTATTCGCTTGTTCGATGATGACCTGAGCTTCAGCTTTCGCTTTTTTCAGTCGGTCGGTTGCGTCGGTTTGCGCCAGTTCCAGGTTCTTTTTAGCACGTTCTGCGGAAGATAAACCGTCAGCAATTTCTTTTTGACGTTTTTCAATGGCCGCCATAATCGGTGGCCATACATACTTCATACAGAACCAAACAAACAGGACAAACGCGATAGCCTGGCCGAGGATTGTTGCATTTAGATTCACAGACAATACCTCTTATTCAATTATCACTTGATATTCAAAATAGTTAGCGGTTTAGGGCTAACTAGCAAACATCACATATAGGCCCAGACCAACTGCAATCATCGGAATAGCGTCGACTAGACCCATTACGATAAAGAACTGAGTACGCAGCAGAGGGATTAAATCTGGCTGACGAGCAGCTCCTTCTAAAAATTTACCACCTAGGATGCCGATACCGATAGCAGCACCGATTGCCGCTAATCCCATCATTACAGCGGCAGCCAAGATACCAAGTTCCATGATAGTCTCCAGTTTGTTTCAGTTTAATCAATAATTGATAGTTAAATTAATGCTCTTCAGATGCCATCGACAGATAGACAATCGTTAGAACCATAAAAATAAAGGCTTGTAACGTAATAATCAGTATGTGGAAGATAGCCCAAGGTAGGCTTAACAACCACTGTGACCACCACGGAAGCAGAGCCGCGATAAGAATAAAGATCAATTCACCCGCATACATATTACCAAACAGTCGCAGACCGAGTGATATAGGTTTTGATAGCAGGCTTACCCCTTCAAGAATTAAGTTGATAGGAATAAAAACTGGATGATTAAATGGCTGAAGAGTTAACTCTTTAGTAAATCCACCAATTCCTTTCATCTTAATGCTGTAGAAGAGGATTAGGATAAACACGCCAATCGCCATAGACATAGTGATACTGACATCTGCTGTTGGAACAATACGCAGAGCAGGTAAACCTAAATAGTGCTCACCAATGTATGGAATAAAGTCGATAGGGAGTAAATCCAGAAGGTTCATCAAAAATACCCAGACGAACACAGTTAATGCCAAAGGAGCAATAACTTTGCTCTTGCCGTGATACATATCACGAACGGTATTATTAACAAAACCAATGATCAGTTCTATTGCAGTCTGTAACTTACCGGGTACGCCACTAGTCGCTTTAACTGCAACTTTTCTAAATAGCCACAGGAACAGAGCCCCGAGAACTATCGAGAAAAAAAGCGAGTCAATGTTCAACGTCCAAAATGTTGGACTAGCGTGGGGATCGACCAACTCAAAGGTACGTAGATCCAACTGAAGGTTTTTCAGATGGTGACCTATGTACTCATTTGTAGTCATCACTTCTCCTGATGCAGACATGATGCCTCTTACCCTTTTGTAGTTTAAAATTACTTACCGTTTAAAAACGGCTGGTGCAACAATCTGAACAATTAGCACAGCTAAATAGGCCAAACCCAGTGGTGTTAATGACGCTTTAAACACACCAAAAGCAACAACTAGTACGATAATAGTTGTAACAACCTTTAGCCCTGCTCCTAATGCAAAGAACCAGGCAATGCGGACAGGTTCATCCTCTTCTTTTGCTTTCTGAAAGTGGACTAGCAGCATAAATACGATATTTGGTAACCAGCATGCTAAACCACCCGCAAGAGCAGAGGCCCCCCATTCTATACTATTTGCACAGAAAGCCCCACTGAGGATCACAAAAGTTATTAACTGAAAAGACAACTGCTTTACAGCATATTTGTTGTCGTAAAGGGATACAGACATAACTTTTTGTACTCCCAGCTATTCTCAGCCTCAGAAACGCTAAGTGTTGTATAAAACTGTCTTTGCTTAAATGTGTCAAGAGACAAAAACGAGCAAATTATACGGGCAGGCGAAATGAATTCAATCAGTAAGTAGCGAAAAGGTGAATAAATATTTAATTTTTTCGAGATAGCGCAGAAATGTGGCAATAATAATTAATAAATAGTTAATGACTCGACAACTAAAAACATTTTTCTGTGATGAGTATCACAATATTTACTGTTCAGATTATTAGCGGACTCCCGCGTTCTCACTAAGAAAAAAAAGATTTGAGCCATAAATCAAATAATTAAAAGCGATATTTTTTAAACAAAAAAAAGCCATAATAAATCAAATATTTCATTATTAATTAACTAAGACACAAACTGGATTTATCTAAAATATCCATTTAGAGATATTTTTTAATCTCTAATGTTCATTTTTGCTAGTTATTCGTTATTACCGTGTAAATATCACGTAAAACCCGAATTGAGAGAATAAGGTAAAAATAAAAATAGCAGTAACATTGTAAATGCTACTGCTAAAGCTCTAAAAGATAAAAATTTATTGATGAAAAGCAACTTTATTTTAAAGATAAAATCACTAAATGACGTTGTTCATCAAGTTCAGGCACTTTCAATTCAACGATGGTATCAATTGAAAAATTATCAGGTAAGTCAGTCAGTTCCTCTTCACGCACCGCTCCCTTCAATGCATAGAACTTCCCAGAAGCATTTGGCAGATGATGGCACCAGCTCAACATATCACTTAAGGAAGCAAATGCGCGGCTAATTACGCCATCAAACCCTGCTTCAGGCTGATACTCTTCAACACGTGATTGAATCGGCTCAATATTATTTAACCCTAGCTCATGTTGGACTTGTTTGAGGAAGCGAATTCGCTTCCCTAAACTATCAAGCAAAACAAAATGCGAATCAGGTCGAACAATCGCTAACGGTACTCCAGGCAACCCCGGCCCCGTTCCAACATCAATAAATGATGTGCCCTTAAGCTGACCGTTCACCACTATGCTATCCATAATATGACGGATTAACATTTGTTGAGGGTCACGAACAGAGGTCAGGTTATAAGCCTTATTCCATTTCGCCAGTAGTTCGACATATCCCACTAGCTGCTGCTTTTGTTGATCGGTTAATTCAATGTTCGCGAGAGCCGATAAGCGCGTTAGTTGTGCTAATAAACTCATTATTAAGCGCTCCTACGCAACATGCCTTGCTTTTTTAACCAAACAAGCAAGATGGAAATTGCTGCTGGAGTAATTCCCGAAATACGCGAAGCTTGACCAATTGAAGTTGGCTTATGATCATTTAGCTTAGCCATCACTTCATTTGATAACCCTTTGACTTGCTTATAATCAAGATCAACAGGCAATAAGGTGTTTTCATTGCGTAGTTGGCGCTCAATCTCTTCTTGCTGACGAGCGATATAACCTTCATATTTCACTTGAATTTCAACTTGATCCGCAGCTTGAGGATCGGTGATCCCCGGTGCAAAACGGCTTAGTGAAATTAATGTTTGGTAATCCATTTCAGGGCGACGTAATAAGTCTTCCCCGTTCGCTTCTTTAGAAAGCGGAACTGACAGTATCTGATTGATTTCATCATGACCTTCAGATTTTGGATGAACCCAAATATCTTTTAGGCGTTGACGCTCTTTCTCAATCAACTCAACTTTGTTGTTAAAGTGAGCCCAACGGACATCATCGACTAATCCTAACTCACGGCCTTTTTCTGTTAAGCGCAAATCAGCATTGTCCTCGCGTAACATTAATCGATATTCTGCACGAGAAGTAAACATACGGTAAGGCTCTTTTGTTCCTAGGGTGCAAAGATCATCCACCAGCACTCCCATGTAAGCTTGGTCACGACGAGGGAACCAACCTTCTAAATCAAAAGCATATTGAGCCGCATTTAAGCCAGCTAGCAACCCTTGCGCACCAGCTTCTTCATAACCTGTAGTTCCGTTAATTTGACCAGCAAAGAACAAACCATTAATAAACTTACTTTCAAGTGTTTGTTTTAGGTCTCTAGGGTCAAAGAAATCATACTCAATAGCGTAACCCGGACGTACGATCCTTGCATTTTCCATCCCTTTCATTGAGTGGACAATTTGCATCTGTACATCAAATGGTAGGCTGGTGGAGATCCCATTAGGGTATATTTCATTGCTCGTTAACCCTTCAGGTTCTAAAAAGATCTGGTGAGCGTCACGATCGGCAAAGCGCATGACTTTATCTTCGATCGATGGGCAATAACGAGGACCGATCCCTTCAATGATCCCAGCATACATTGGGCTACGATCAAGGTTATTTCTAATCACATCATGGGTTTTTTCATTCGTATGAGTGATATAGCAAGGCATCTGTTGTGGATGTTGATCCTGTGATCCTAAAAAGGAGAATACAGGCATTGGATCATCACCAAGCTGTTGAGCTAATTGGCTAAAATCTATTGTTCTAGCATCAATTCTTGGTGGTGTACCCGTTTTTAAACGATTAACACGTAAAGGTAATTCTCTTAGGCGCTGTGACAGTGAAACAGATGGGGGATCCCCTGCTCGTCCACCACTGTAATTTTCTAAACCAATGTGGATTTTTCCATCAAGGAAAGTACCGACTGTCAACACAACTGCTTTGGCTTTAAATTTCAGCCCCATACGGGTTACCGCACCAGTAACCGTGTTATTTTCCACAATTAAGTCTTCCACGGGTTGTTGGAAGATCATGAGATTTGGTTGATTTTCTAAAGCCGTTCTTACCGCTTGGCGATAAAGGACGCGGTCTGCTTGTGCTCGAGTTGCACGAACAGCTGGCCCTTTACTGGCATTGAGGGTTCTAAATTGAATACCCGCTTTGTCTGTCGCGATAGCCATTAGGCCACCAAGGGCATCAATTTCTTTTACCAGATGCCCCTTACCGATCCCACCGATGGCTGGGTTGCAAGACATCTGGCCCAATGTATCAATATTGTGAGTCAGTAATAGGGTTTGACGCCCCATACGTGCAGCTGCCATTGCTGCTTCAGTACCGGCATGACCACCACCAATTACGATGACGTCAAATTGCTCTGGATAAAACATGTGTGAACCTTAACGTTAGAAAAATGCTGAGTGTTGCATTCGAGGAGAGAATTCTACTCAAGTTTTAAGGATAGACCAAGCTAAGTTGATCCGAGCCTTATTATATAAAGATCTTTTTATTTAAAGATCTCTTTATTAGATCTTTTATTAGGATCATCGATATCTGTGGATAACTGACTTTTCACTTTAAAGATCATAAAAGTGTAAAGGATCATATACTGTGAATGATCCGTGATCCTTTTGCGTATAAGCTGGGATCTAAAAGGGGGGTTATGCACAGGCACCCGACCCTTTAAAACTTATACTATGGATAACTACGGGTTAATACCGCGATCTTACCAGAGTTATCCACATCTGTTCGTTGTTATTTTGAACAAACTAGAGTTCTTTTGCCCAAATTTTAACCCATTCCCCTGCCGGATCTTCCGGTATTTCGTGTTGCTGTACATCGATTTCTAGTGGCTCACCGATCCTTTTCGCCCCATGATCGACTAATAGGCGACTTAATTTATGGATCGCACCACAGAAAGTGTCATATTCAGAACTACCGATACCTACACTACCAAACTGCACCTGACTAAGATCAGGGGATTGGCTTTCAATTTGTTCAGCTAGAGGTTGAATATTTTCAGGAAGATCGCCTGCCCCATGAGTGGAACTCACCACCAGCCATAAACCTTCACGTGGAAGTGAGTCAAGATCAGGCCCATGCTGCACTTCTGTTTCATAACCAAGTTCTTCTAAGATCTCAGCCATATGTTCTGCAACATACTCAGCACTGCCCATTGTGCTGCCACTTATTAGGGTTACTTTTGTCATGGTGATTCCCGATAGCAATATTAGGGCGTTATTGTACGCTGTGAATGAGCTGGGATCTACCTGTGGATAATGTGGTTATATAAATTTTTTTCTATGGGGTGATTGTTCTCATGATCGGGTTCTGTAGCGAGATCAGCGTTTCTGTCGATTGAATTTCATCGATAGTTTGAATTTTGTTGATAAGTACGTCTTGGAGGGCATCAATAGATCGGCACATCACCTTAATAAAAATACTGTACTGCCCAGTCGTATAGTAGACCTCAACTACTTCTTCTAGGGCGTCTAATTTTTTGAGGGCGGTGTGATAATCTTTAGCACTTTTCAAAATAATGCCAATAAAGCAGCACACATCAAAACCGAGTTGTTTCGGGCTGATATCAATACGTGTTCCTGTAATGATCCCTGCCTGCTTCATTTTTTCTACACGGACGTGAATAGTACCTGGGCTAACGGAGAATTTTTTAGCAAGTTCAGCATAAGCTGTACGTGCATTGCGCATTAATTCGTGAAGTATGTCACGATCGAGATTATCGATTTGATAATTTTCAGGCATTATTCCCTCCTTAATTTAACGAATTCTCATTTTTATACCCATTTTTTTAGATAAAATAAATGAGAAAGTGTTTTTTTAATGAAGTATATTGAATTCCACCCCTGTTTTGTTGCTTAATCTACACATCGGCTAACGCAGCTAACAAATTATGGGTAAATAAAATGGACAAATCATTCATCGAACAACAGCAGCAAATCAGCTTTGTTAAATCTTATTTTTCACGTTTACTTGAAAAAGAGCTTGGCTTAATTGAAGTTCAAGGTCCTATCTTAAGCCGTTTAGGTGATGGAACTCAGGATAACTTGTCAGGCCATGAAAAAGCGGTTCAAGTAAAAGTAAAATCAATTCCTGACGCAACCTTTGAAGTGGTTCACTCCTTGGCTAAATGGAAACGTAAGACATTAGGCCGTTTCGATTTTAAACAAGGCCAAGGCCTTTACACTCATATGAAAGCGTTACGTCCGGACGAAGATCGCTTAACACCAATCCACTCTGTTTACGTTGATCAGTGGGATTGGGAAAAAGTGATGGCAGATGAGGAGCGTACACTTCCTTATCTGAAGCAGACAGTGGGTAAAATCTATCAGGCAATAAAACAAACAGAAGCCGCAATTAGCAGCGAATTTGGGCTGGCACCGTTCCTGCCAGACCAAATTCACTTTATCCACAGTGAAGAACTACTACAGCGCTATCCTGATTTAGATGCAAAAGGCCGTGAACGTGCGATTGCTAAAGAATTAGGCGCTGTTTTCCTTATCGGTATCGGTGGGAAGCTATCAAACGGTGAAGCGCATGATGTGCGTGCACCAGACTACGATGACTGGACAACTGAAAACGAAGATGGTTTTAAAGGCTTAAACGGTGACATCATTGTGTGGAACCCAGTGCTGCAAGACGCATTTGAAATCTCGTCAATGGGGATCCGTGTTAGCCCTGAGTGCCTGACTCGTCAGCTAAGCTTAACAGGCGATGAAAAGCGCATGGAGCTAGAATGGCACCAAGCATTAGTCGAAGGCAAAATGCCACAGACTATCGGCGGCGGTATTGGTCAGTCACGTTTAGTGATGTTACTGCTCCAACGTCAGCACATTGGCCAAGTTCAATGTGGTGTTTGGTCTCCAGAAACTCGTGAATCTGTTGCGGGTATGCTGTAGTTAGCGACTAAAGCGGCGCAATAACCTGCTTTTTAATCCGGTATCAAAGCGCCAGATATGATCAAATATCTTCATGATGCCGGGTTTCCCATAATTTGAAACAGATACCGCATGGAAGCGGTATTTCCCTACCTGCTGAAGGGATCTTATCTTTTTGATTAATTCGTCAGGCAAACGTTGAGAAACAAAATCGGAAATCACCACCGCGTCAGCATCTGACCATGTCGGGGTTTCGAGTTTTTTGACCGTTTCTTGCAAACAGTTAGCTAAATCTGTTCCTCCACGAAATGTTTGGTGTAAAAAACGAATACACTGCTCTAAACCATCCACGGAGAGTAAATCATAATGGACGAGTTCAGTAGAAAATAACATGATGTGACATGAACGGTTATCCGCCAGCGCAATTTTTAATAATGCGAGGCAAAATGCTTTTGCACATCGCTCATTTATTCCCCCCATAGAGCCTGAAGTGTCAATACAGACAATAAAAGGCCCTCTAGGTTGCTCTTCATGATGATGGTGAGTTACGGGGCGCAATACTCGTCTTTCTTGCCAACTTTCTCCTTGGAGACGATAAGTGATTAACTGCTTTTCAAGCAGTTTTCGATAGAACTCAAACTCAATTTCTTCAAGCCCTAACATCGCTAATTCGGTAGGTAATAGTCGTAATACGTCATCACTTTGGCTTAATCCATCAACTTGCTCTGGTATTGTTTCAGGGACTTTCTCGAAGATAGTCATTGGCTCTAGCAGCACGCTATCTTCAGGCAGGGTGCGAGCAGATTGGCTGCGGCCTAATAATTGAGCTATCTTTTCCAATTCAGGTTGTTGACGTAAAAAATCACTATATTGATTCAATAACTTATCATTATAGGCTGATGCTGTATTTAGCCCTTTACTTAAATCCCATAACCGGCCAGCAGCCCGCTCATTTTCGCCTAAAATCTCTTCGAGATTACCGCTTAACGCGAGCCGTTGTTGTAGTTCAGCGAGTAACTGCTCTTTTTCTTGCTCTAATAACTCTTTATGTAAAGTTGTCACCTGCAATATCAAACTGATCCGCCAGCGTTGGATAAATAAACTTTGCCTAGCGCTTTTATTCTCTATTTTACCTGAACTTAATTTGCAGGCTTCGGCATAAAAAGGAGAGTCTATGGCTTTTAGTGTTTCAATAATCTCGGGTAATTGATTAAAAAATAACTCAGTCGCTTGACCAAGAGACTGTTGATAAAGTTGAAACTCCTCAGCGAGTTGAGCAGGCACTAAGGCATCTTGCAGCTTTTGTTTAAGATCTTTTTTCCATTCCGATAAATCTTTTAACAGGGCTTTTTTAAGTCGAGGGTGTTTTTCAAAGAAAACGGCGAGTTGAGGTGTGGCAAGAAGAGAGATAATAATCTCTTCTATAAGCTGGCTTTCATTAACGGAAAGCAATAAGTCTAGCGTGGCTAAACTCAGCATAGTTAATCCGCCATTTTTCCTGTTATTTGATTACGTAACTGAGTGAGCTTTTCAGTTAACTTCATAAAGCTTCCTTCGATTCCTGCCAGCCAGCTTGATTCAATAAATAAATTGGGCTGTTGTTGTTCAAATTGATAACGCGCCGATTGAATATCTTGTTGGATCTTATCAAGCTTTTCTAACCATTGTGTGTTATCCGTTTTATCGACGGTGGTGGTGGATTCTTGTAAATAAAGAGTGGAAGCTTGGTGACTCACATCTAATAGCTGAATCTGATTTAAGTTATTAATTTCAGCAGCAATTTCTTGTGCAAAACCAATACCATTGAGGTGAGCTGATAGAGTAGTACCTTTCGTTAGAAAATGAGTCAGTAACTTTTTATCCGTGGTAATAAACGTTACTTTTATATCATGTAACTGTAGTGGCTTATGCAAAAATAGCGTTAAACGCCCCTCTTTGATATTTTCTGGAAGAGTGTACGTTGGCTTACGAGCAAACATTGGCGTATTTTTATTGACCTTAAAAGCATTTTGATTGTTTTGATCTTGGGTTGATGAGGTCCACTCTTGGTAGAGCATTTCTATTTCACGAGAGAGTTTTCTCTGTTGCCAGCCATCTTCTTCTAATATGGACTTGAGTAATTGAGGTAAGGCATTCATCGATTGCATGTCATGCCATAAACAATCTTTTAATAGGATGATATCAAGGGGGGAAATGGTATTTCGCCCATTAAAAAACGCACTGGCTTGTAATAAATAGACCGCTTTTTTCCAGCGTCTATCCGAGACATAAAGGTGTTTATCGGTGGCATCCAGTTGCTGGCGGAGTTGATAAATAAGTTCAAAACAGTGATCGGGCAGCGTAATTTTAGGGATTTGCTGTTGCCACTCTTTATATTCATCATCACTGATTTTTAAGTGTTCAGGAACCAGTGACTCATCTTGGGGGGATTTACCTGTCAGCAACGCTCGGAAGTTTTGTTTTTCTTGTACTTTATCGAGCCAAATACGGATAAGCATTCGGTCAAATAGCGCTTCCAAGCTATTGTCAGCATCAGGAAGCTCGTTAGATGCGGTGACTAATAAACGCATAGGAATAGCACTTTCACCATCTCCATTACGGAATTTCCGTTCATTGATAGCGGTGAGTAGGGTATTTAAGATAGCGGGGCCAGCTTTCCAAATTTCATCAAGAAAAACCACCTCAGCATCAGGTAAATAGCCTTTTGTTAGTCGTTGATAGCGCCCTTCATCTTTTAAAGCTTGGATGGATAATGGCCCAAAAATTTCCTCTGGTGTGGAAAAACGGGTCATTAAATATTCGAACGCATTCGCGTGGCGAAACGCATACTTCATGCGGCGTGCAATTAAGCTTTTAGCGATACCTGGAGGCCCTAAAAGAAAGACACTTTCACCACTTAATGTGGCCAATAAACATAAACGAATTGCTTGCTGGCGTTCATACAAACCACTTTCAAGGTAATTGCTAAGTTGGGCGATTCTTTCCGCTAACTGCATATTCGTTCCTTTTATTATTTATGTCATTTATTGCTAGGTTATCCATCGAGGTGCCAATTTTGCAACGAATTTTGTCATTTTTCTTTGATTTAGACTCACTATCAACAAAAACGATTCAGCTATAACTAATTCAATACTTTCATCTTTTCTTCTCTTTTGGGCGTTAACGAAACGTTTCGATGGCGATCACAAATCTTAGCCAACAACATTGTGTTGTTCATTTTCTTATCTATGATTAGATTTAGCGAAACGTTTCGCTCATAAGGAAACGGCGGGAACAATGAAAAAAGGTATTTTGCTTAATTCCAATATTACATCCGTGATAGCAAAGTTAGGTCATACCGACCATATCACAATTGCTGATGCTGGGTTACCTATACCACAGCAGGTTGAACGTATTGATTTAGCTATTACACAAGGTTTGCCCGATTTGATGTCGGTATTGAGTGTCATTACTCAAGAGATGCAGATTGAAAAGGCAATTTTGGCTGGCGAGATCACGACCGTCAATCCTGAAATGGAACACGCAATATTGGCACATTTGCAGGCATTAGAGCTTGCCCAAGGAAAACCAATAACAGTGGAATATTGTAGTCATGAAAGCTTTAAAAAAATGACTCATGACAGCAAAGCGGTGATTAGAACAGGGGAGTGTTCACCTTTTGCTAATGTGATCCTTTGTTCTGGTGTGACGTTTTGAGGTGTGTATGCAGCCTTTATTAGAGCTTATTGGCATTGAAAAGTCTTTTCCCGGAGTAAAAGCACTAAACGGTGCTGCACTTAAAGTTTACCCAGGAAAAGTGATGGCGCTAGTCGGTGAAAATGGTGCGGGTAAATCCACCATGATGAAAGTGCTTACAGGTATCTATAGTAAAGATGCTGGCGCTATCCGTTATTTAGGGAAAGAAGTGGTCTTTCATGGCCCTAAAAATTCACAAGAAGCAGGGATTGGTATTATTCATCAAGAGCTTAATTTGATCCCTGAACTGACAATTGCTGAAAATATTTTCCTTGGTCGCGAATTTGTTAATAAATTCGGCAAAATCGACTGGAAAACCATGTTCAGTGAATCCGATAAGCTACTAAAACGCCTGAACTTGGATTATGACAGCCATCAATTGATCGCTGAGCTTTCTATTGGCGAACAGCAAATGGTTGAGATAGCGAAAGTGTTAAGTTTTGAATCGCAAGTCATCATCATGGACGAACCAACGGATGCCCTCACAGATACGGAAACAGCATCACTCTTTCGAGTTATTGAAGAGCTTAAAGCGCAAGGGCGTGGAATTGTTTATATCTCTCATCGCTTAAAAGAGATTTTTGAAATCTGTGATGATGTAACCGTGTTTCGTGATGGACAATTTATCGGTGAAAAACCCGTCAAAGAATTAGAAGAAGAAACCCTGATTGAAATGATGGTGGGCCGTAAATTAGAAGACCAATACCCACGTATTCATGTTCCGGTGGGAGAGGTTCGCTTACAGGTTGAAAATGTATCAGGCCCTGGTGTCGATAATGCCTGCTTTTCATTGAGAAGCGGTGAAATTCTAGGCGTTTCTGGTTTGATGGGAGCAGGGCGTACTGAATTAATGAAGATCATTTACGGCGCTGCGACAAAAAAATCAGGTGAAGTACGCCTTGATGGCAAAAGTATTTCATTAAAAACGCCACAAGATGGTTTAAATAACGGCATTGTCTATATCTCGGAAGATCGTAAACGTGACGGTTTAGTACTAGGCATGTCCGTCAAAGAGAACATGTCGTTGACAGCACTTCGTTACTTTAGTCGTGCTGGCGGCAATCTTAAACATAAAGAAGAACAACAGACGGTCGGTGACTTTATTCGCTTATTTAATATCAAAACCCCTTCCATGGATCAGATTATTGGCAACCTATCGGGAGGAAATCAGCAAAAAGTCGCGATTGCGCGTGGTTTGATGACAAGGCCTAAAGTCCTGATTTTAGATGAACCAACTCGAGGTGTGGATGTTGGGGCTAAAAAAGAGATCTATCAATTAATTAACCAATTTAAAAAAGAAGGGCTGAGCATCATCTTAGTTTCTTCTGAAATGCCAGAAGTGATTGGGATGAGTGACCGCATTCTCGTTATGCATGAAGGGCATATTAGCGGTGAGTTTTCAGCTAAACAGGCCACTCAAGAAGTCTTAATGGCTGCCGCTGTTGGCAAAAGCTACGGCTCAGTTCAGGAGTTATCAGAATGACATCGAATACCACAACCTCAAAACGTTGGTTCAGTAAAGCATGGCTAATGGAGCAAAAATCACTGATTGCATTATTAGTGTTAATTGCCATTGTTTCATCCCTTAGCCCGAATTTTTTCACCCTTAATAACCTGTTTAATATCCTGCAACAGACATCGGTTAACGCCATCATGGCTGTGGGGATGACGTTGGTGATCTTAACCTCCGGTATTGACCTATCTGTTGGTTCATTACTGGCTTTAACAGGGGCTGTTGCGGCATCGATGGTGGGGGCTGATGTGAATGCCTTCGTCGCCGTTGCGGGAGCATTAGCCCTTGGGGCTGCTATTGGTGCTTGTACGGGGGTGATTGTCGCCAAAGGTAAAGTTCAAGCCTTTATTGCGACATTAGTCATGATGTTGTTATTGCGGGGGGTGACACGTGTGTATACCGATGGTAGCCCGATCAATACAGGTTTCAGTGATAATGCAGATCTTTTCGGCTGGTTTGGTATTGGTCGCCCCTTCGGGATCCCGACCCCTGTTTGGTTGATGATCATTGTGTTTGCCGCGGCATGGTATCTATTACACCACACCCGTTTGGGTCGATATATCTACGCATTGGGTGGAAATGAAGCCGCGACGCGCTTATCCGGCATTAATGTCGACAGAATTAAAATTATTGTCTATGCCCTGTGTGGATTATTAGCGGCATTGGCGAGTGTTATTGAAGTTGCTCGACTGTCGTCAGCGCAACCAATGGCTGGTAATGGTTATGAGCTTGACGCAATTGCCGCTGTTGTTCTTGGCGGTACAAGTCTGGCTGGTGGTAAAGGACGCATTGTTGGAACTTTGATTGGTGCTCTTATCTTAGGTTTTCTCAATAATGGCTTAAACTTACTAGGTATATCATCAAACTATCAAATGATTGTAAAAGCGGTTGTCATCTTACTTGCCGTACTCGTTGATAATAAAAAGTAACTTATACCCTACAGGAATACAATTATGAAAATGAAAAAACTCGCAACCTTGCTATCAGCCGTCGCTTTAAGTGCTACTGTGAGTGTTAATGCGATGGCGAAAGAAAGTATCGCTCTGGTTATTTCCACACTGAACAACCCGTTCTTTGTGACAATGAAAGATAGTGCTCAAAAAGAAGCCGATAAATTAGGTTACGAACTAATAGTACTCGACTCTCAAGATAACCCTGCTAAAGAGCTAGCTAACGTTCAAGATTTAACTGTTCGTGGCACTAAACTCATGTTGATTAACCCGACCGATTCAGATGCGGTTGGGAATGCCATTATCATGGCCAATAAAGCAAAAATTCCTGTTATCACCCTAGACCGCGCAGCTAACAAAGGTGATGTAGTCAGTCATGTCGCTTCTGATAACCGAATGGGCGGTAAGATGGCGGCAGATTTTATCGCTGAAAAAACAGGTAACGACGCCAAAGTGATCCAACTCGAAGGGATCACAGGAACTTCCGCAGCTCGTGAACGCGGTGAAGGTTTTAATACCGGTGCAAAAGAGCATAAATTTAATGTATTAGCCAGCCAGCCTGCTGATTTCGATAGAACAAAAGGCTTAAACGTGATGCAAAACCTACTGACAGCGCATCCTACTGTGCAAGCGGTATTTGCTCAAAATGATGAAATGGCATTAGGGGCGCTAAGAGCGTTACAAACCGCAGGACGTGATGATGTATTAGTTGTCGGGTTCGATGGAACCAATGATGGTATTAAAGCGGTTGAAGGGGGCAAACTAGGCGCAACAATTGCACAGCGCCCTGATCAAATTGGCATTGTAGGTGTACAAATCGCCGATAAAGTTTTGAAAGGTGAAAAGGTCGAGCCAACAGTACCTGTAGAACTAGAACTGGTTGTTAAAAAGTAATAAAGATTAACCGCCGTTATCCTTAACGGCGGTTTGCTCTATTTGCGAATAAAATAAAAAAGGCAAAAGGAAATAAATGTTATGGGCGCAGCTAAACTTGTGGTTTTAGGTAGTATCAATGCTGATCATATTCTAAACATCGGGCAATTTCCGCAACCGGGAGAAACGGTTAGAGGGAATCACTATCAGGTTGCTTTTGGTGGTAAAGGTGCGAATCAGGCGGTTGCTGCTGGACGAAGTGGTGCTGACATAACATTTATTGCTTGCGTCGGTAACGATAGCATTGGGCAAAGCATCAAAACGCAGCTCAAAAATGATCATATTGATGTTGAATGTATTGATGTCGTTGATAATGAAACAACGGGTGTTGCACTGATTTTTGTAAACCAACAAGGTGAAAACGTAATTGGTATCCATGCTGGAGCCAATGCGCATTTAACTAAAGAAAGAGTGAACCACTATCAGCAAAAAATCATTGATGCAGATGCCGTACTGATGCAATTAGAATCCCCTATTGAAGCGGTTCAGTTAGCAGCGGAAATTGCACAAAAAAACAGTACAAAAGTCATCTTAAACCCTGCACCTGCCCAAGCTCTTCCTGACTCGTTACTTGCTTTAGTCGATATTATTACGCCAAATGAAACAGAAGCGGAGCATTTGACTGGAATTACCGTCAAAGATGATCAGAGCGCACAAGCGGCAGCTCAAGTATTGCATGATAAAGGTATCAGTAAAGTCATGATTACGTTAGGGGCGAGAGGCGTTTGGTATAGTGAAAAAGGTTCAACAGGTAAAATTATCGCTGGATTTAAAGTGAAAGCCGTCGATACAATTGCGGCAGGGGATACCTTTAATGGCGCTTATGTTACCGCTTTACTTGAAGGGAAAAGTGATGCTGAGGCTATTGTTTTCGCTCATGCAGCGGCTGCAATTGCGGTAACTCGACCCGGTGCACAACCCTCTGTACCATGGCGCAATGAAATCGATGCATTTTTAACTCAACAGGAATAGCTTGTGGCAACAATGAAAGATGTTGCGCGCCTTGCTGGCGTGTCGACATCCACCGTTTCTCATGTCATCAACCAAAATCGCTATGTCAGCGAAAGTGTGACATTACGAGTCAAAAATGCGATTGAGCAGCTAAATTATGCTCCATCGGCGTTAGCTCGTAGCTTAAAAATGAATCGTACTAATACGATAGGTATGTTACTGACAACCAGTAATAACCCTTTTTATGCAGAAGTGGTTCGTGGGGTTGAGCGCAGTTGTTATGAACGTGGTTATAGTTTGATCCTCTGTAATACTGAAGGCGACCTTCAGCGGATGAATCATAGTTTAGAAACACTATTACAGAAACGCGTTGATGGTTTACTGATGATGTGTACAGAAGTTCAGGGGCCATCAAAAGAGGTTCTTTCCCGTTATCCCGCAGTGCCTACCGTGATGATGGATTGGTCTCCCTTTGAGTCTGATGGCGATATTATTCAAGATAACTCTTTTCTTGGCGGGGAGATTGCCGCACGTTATTTAATTGATGCGGGGTTCACCCAAATTGCTTGCATCGCAGGCCCCCAAGACAAATCACCGGCACGTGCGCGTTTCCAAGGTTTTATGCAGGCGATGAAGCAAGCATCGCTGAATATTCCTGATGAATATATTATTTTTAGTGATTTTGAATTTGCTGGTGGCTTTAATTCAATGAATAAACTGTTGGCGCTTGCTAACCCACCTAAAGCTATTTTTGCCGGGAATGATGCCATGGCCGTTGGCGCTTATCAGGCGATATTTCGTAAAGGACTGAAAGTACCTGATGATATCTCAATCATTGGCTACGATGATATCGACTTATCACCTTATATGATCCCGCCATTAACGACGATTCATCAACCAAAAGATGAATTGGGTAAATTGGCTGTCGACCAGCTTATTTTTCGAATGGATAACCCTGAAGCCGACGCTAACGTTTTGGTGTTGACGCCCAAACTGGTTGAGCGCCAATCCGTTAAACGAAATTAGTTCTTATCTGATGGTTTAGACTTATTTTTTATTAAGTTTTGACCATCACTTTTCTTCAACAACAAGAAGACAAATGCAGAAAGTAATGTAATAGCACCGATAGTTATAAAGGTGTAATGGAAATTATCTACGGTATTCCCATGTGGTAAGCCTTCATAGAAGCTCAATATTGCCGCACTGACTGCAATACCAAAACTGATCGATAGCTGTTGAGTCACCGCTAACATACTATTCCCCGCACTGGCATTATTATCTGTTAAATCAGCTAAGCAAATCGTATTCATCGCAGTAAATTGCGTTGACATAACCATCCCAAGCACAAATAGAGGTATCACCAGTAAATAGATAGACATAGTCGGGGTCTGGAGAGAAAACTGAGCTATCATAAAACTAATAATGACCGTCACGGTAAACAGTGTTTTTCGATAACCAAAGCGAGTCAGTATCCGAGTTACTGCTGATTTTGCGATAATTGACCCTATAGCCATTGGAGCCATCATCATACCGGCGATAACCGCTTCGTAGCCAAAACCAACCTGCAACATTAATGGCATCAAAAATGGAATACTTCCTGTCCCTAATCGAGTGGCAATATTACCGCTAATACCAATACTAAAAGTACGGGTTTTAAATAAGTTTAGTGGAATGATGGCATGTTTTATACGTCGAGCATGAAAAACATAAAGAAATAGGCATACAAAACCACCGAGTACGATGGATGCTGGAATGTAACCGGGCAAGGACTTGTCGCCAAAGAGATCCAGACTGACTGATAACATGACAAGACCAAAGCCAAAGAGAATAAACCCAAGAACATCAAACTTACGTTTTGGCATTTTAAAATCAGGCATTGATTTTAAGGCGTACAAGATCCCTAAAATACCAATCGGAATATTGATAATAAAGATCCAATGCCATGTGGCATAAGTCACTAATACACCGCCTAGTAAAGGGCCTAAGATAGGACCTACTAATCCAGGGATAGTAACAAAGTTTAATATTGGGAGTAATTCACTGCGTGGATAGGCACGGATCAATGCAAGGCGCGCAACAGGCATCATCATTGCCCCACCAATACCTTGGATAACGCGGGATGTGACTAAGAATGTCAATGACGGTGATAGCGCACAAAGAAGGGAACCAAAGGAAAACAGTGAAACAGCGATAATAAAAATGCGACGAGTGCCGAACCTATCTGCAAACCATCCACTCACAGGAATTAATAATGCAACTGTTAATGTATAACTGACAATCGCAGATTGCATGGCGAGTGGTGAATGGTGGAGGCTTTTGGCGATATCAGGTAGCGCCGTGTTCAAAATGGTTGCATCAAGGGCTTGCATGAAAAATGCCATTGCGGCTATCCATGGAAGGCCTGACATGCTTTTAGCTGTTTTTAACATCGGTAACCTATTAAATAAAAAGTTAAAGCAAACATGGAAAGTTATCGTGTTAGGTCTGTTTTCCAGTAATAGTTAATAACTTATAGCAGAGATCAAACGCTTTGGCGCTATTACCTTTTATTATGGCATTTGCCAGTTGCTGATGAATGTCTACTTCAATAACGTCATTTTCTGTAATCGCATCAAAATAGAATTGATAGACAGAACGGAATAAATTGGCAAAGGAGATCAAAAATGGATTGGCACAAGCTTCATAAATCGTTAGATGAAAACGGTGATCAACATCTATCCAACGTTGCCTATCAAATTGCTTTTCTAATAATTGCATTTCATTGGCGAGTGCTTTGAGTAAATTATTTTGCTTGTCTGTGGCATGTTTTGCGGCAAGGTAGCAAGCTTGCGGTTCAATCGCGAGTCTTACAACATGAAAATGCCTAATAACGACCGTTTGTTCATCACTGCTTATCCACCATTTAAGCAGATCTTGATCCAAAAAATTCCAGTGGGATGAAGGCATAACTCTTGTGCCAATGCGAGGACGCGCAAGTAACATCCCTTTTGCTGCTAACATCTTAACCGCTTCTCTAATCGCTGTGCGGCTAGCTTGGAATTTATCAGATAACTCTATTTCACTGGGAAGAATAGAGCTTGGTAAATAAGTGCCTTTCAAAATCTCTTGGCCTAGCTGTTCGGCAATAAGATAAGAAAGGTTTTTTTGCGAAGCAGTTTGCTGCTCACTAAATTCCATAATTAGTCCCAATACATAACCTTGAGCAATTATATTACGTGAGTTGGGGGATAATTGCTGCTGAAATAATCAATTCTACCGTTGTTTTAGTTGATTTATCACCGTTTTGATGAAAAAAAGCGCGAACGAAAAGAAAATGCAAAATAAGGGTTGCTAGAATTTTCTGACTCCCTATAATGCGCATCCGTTGTCACGACAAACCGCTTCGGTGGTCAGGTTGGAAAAGGAACCGG
>NZ_JAMPMC010000025.1:0-97512 GCF_028477945.1 Providencia sp. PROV261
TTTCCTCAGTTCAGATTACAAGAAAATTCTACTTATTAATACACCGATTTTTCGGGGGGATTACCGTAGAAGATCAGAACGGGCGTAAGGTTGAATTACCACTATCAATCCTTGAGGCGAATAATCCAGAGTTGGCGAAGATGTCGGTGGCTGGAAAAAAATAATTTTAGTTGTATTTATTCTGCCCTAAATGGAGAGCATTACAATCAGCGTTTTATATTAGCTTAATAGTTTGACTTGATAGTATTGATACTATCAAGTCAATTTTTGGTAGTGAAAACTAATTATCAACCAAAGCCTAGACTGTCATATATAACACTACTACAAATCAGTTAAGTTACTTAACGTTGCCAATCATCAGCTATCAGTTGCCAATCAACTTTGCGAGGATTTTCTCCAGTATTAGACCATACGTCCCAAAAATCAGGATCGTCAGATTGAGGTCTTTGTGTTTCAGTAAGCTCTCTCATTCTAACTAAAACCGGAAGTTCAGAAGCCCATCCTAGTAAAATAGCATGCCGAGATGGTAGAGATGGCAACTCCCTCAATAATCCCCTCATATTATCGGGAACAAGCCTATGGACTTGCTCTTGGTCTCTATCATTACTAATCCGGTGCAACAAAAAAGTATTACATTGAGACAACACTGTTGGAGATAACTCTGACGGCCGTTGGGACGAAACCACAAGACCTAATCCAAATTTTCGTCCTTCTCGAGCTATTTTTTCAAATACTTTGCAGCATATGTCGGAGACTGACTGACCCTCACTATCCTCTTTGTAGCGTTTAATAAATGTATGAGCTTCCTCTGCAACCATAACTGTTGGCAGTGGTTTTCCATTTAGCCTTCGATAACGTTGTAGTGCTTCAAAAGTAACCCTGGAAATTACAGCAGTTACCAAATGTATTATTTCATTTGGTACCAGTGATAAATCGATTACGGTTATAGAACTTTGCCCATCTATCCCTAGAAAAGTGTTTAACCAATTAGTTAAACTGATAGGCTCTTCAGAATCATTTGTTACTACACTTATTCGGGTGTCACCTAACATTGTCCGAATACGAGTCAGAAGAAACTCCACGAACTGCTCTGTACCTGTTTCTTGGGCTAAGGCTTCGAGATACGCTACAAAATCGTCACCTTTAAAACGAATAGGCGCATCTTCACTTTTCGGAAGAAGTTCTTGCTCGTCCCCACCAAGCGTAGCATGCGCATTTTTTAATTCGCTAATCAACTGATCAGTGTCGGAAACTTCAGGTTTTGACGGCCACGGTACACCTGTTCGAGTGGAGAGATACACATTAATCGTGTTTATTAGGTTATCAAAAGGTTTTTTATCGATTTTTTCATTCAACGTGGAGAGACTATTAGCCCATGAGGTTAAACTTTCAACGAAACCTTTCGCATGACCGCCATTTACATATATCTGGCCTTGGCTTGCTAATTGTCTCATTGACACGAGAAGGATACCGCAAAAGTGTTTCGCTTGAATTGTCACATTATCTTCTGACAAAACAGCATTTCTCATAGCCCTCAGAGCTCGGCGCAATAAGGGAAGTTGAACTTTTGAACTTGCTTGAGTAAAAGCAGCCCATTCAGAACTATTCCATAACCATGACGGCACTTTAAGTTCAATTTCTTCAGCATCCGTGTTAGCTTCTACACGTAATAGCTTACCCTTGTATTTTGATTTTGGTCCGAATGCTCTACTGTATTCTCCATTTGGATCAAGTATTATGAACCGAGCATTAGGAGTTTGTTCCTGTTGCAAAACTGCATCTAAAGACCATTGAATTAACCCCGCCACTGAGCATGATTTACCACTACCTGTATTACCCAAGACAGCTATATGTCGTCCAAAAAGCCTATCAGGGTCCACTTTTATTTCTGCATTGTTAGCTAGGGGGCTATCCCCTATTTTTACTCTTCTATTGTCACCTGACTCGATTATTGATTTTAATTGCTCGTCAGTGGGCAGGAGCACTGAGTCACCTACCGAGGGAAAAGCATCTGTTCCTCTTGTGAACTTGAAACCTTCGTTTTTTCTATCAACTCTTAACGTGCCAACAGGATTGATGCTGAGCTTTTTAAGTGGAAAAGGAAGGTCTATCAAGCCAAAATCTTGCAATCCCCTTCTTTTAGGGTATGGTGAATGTTCTACGGCAATCCACTCAACCTGCCCAACAAGAAATCCATCATCACTACTTATAAGTACATAACTATTTATTCGAGGAAAATTACGAGGTGAGCCACCTTGAAGCGATACGGAATCTGGAGAGTCAATCTCTAAAGAAACTCTGATTTCACTAGGCGATACAAAACCAACAGTTCCAATTCTTAATTGCTCTAACCTTTCAATTGGTAAGTAGCTCATAGTGATACCTCGGAGTCAGTTGAATTACCTAATTCTTTTGGCTGCATGAATCCCCTTTGCTTGAGCAATTCAGCCATCTTTATTGATGCTTTATCAATAGCAGGTTTAGGTAGATAGTTATCAACTAAAGTTTTAAGATCTCCTAAATGATCTCCCATTAACAGAGTGATCTGAGCTTTCCTTCCACTCTTAGTAATGAAATTCATAATTCTTCCAAGTGGATCTCCGAAGGCTATTATGACTATATGAGTCGAAGGAACTGTAAGCATGTCTTCAATTACCCTATTGATATGCTCATCACCAAAGCTATAGCCATAGGTGACTAATGTGCTATTTGGACGGCTAGTTGCTGCTGCAAAATCTCGAAATAGCTCAACATAAGGGTACTCGGCAGTTTCTCTATCTTTTACTGAATTAGGATAAATCATGAGCTGTTCATAGCTATTGCTTTCATGACCTTCGGCTTCTAAAAACGGATCAACAGAGCGTGCCCCAAAAGGTAAACCAAAGCGCCGAATTGCACTATTTTGTTCATGCCAATCAAGGGAACCATGAAGCTTAGTAAAACGCGCAACTCCTTCTAAATATCTTGGTTCGCCACGGATTCCAGGAGGATTATAGTGATAATCAACTTCTAATCTTGAAGAACGAAACACTGGAGCGATACTTCCTACAAAGCGATCTATAAGTCTCAAGCCAGCAAGCTCCGCACCTACTTCGATAATACGGTCGTAGTTTGTTGTGAAAATATGTAACCTATCGCGAGTGGCAGTTCTACTTGCAAAGCTCATCAAGAAGCTCACCAGATAATTGAATGTTTCCTCTTTTCGCTTAGGGTCAGCATTTTTAATCAAGTATTCTCCAGTACTTACAGATCTTGAAAACTCACCTAGGCATCGAGAAAGCTCTCCCCTAAGTGCTTTCAAATCAGCTTTTAGATTTCTATAAGCAACATGAGGAGCTGGAGGGTTTTCAGGTTGAGGGGTATTCAGCACTGTCAGAATTTCAAGCCCTTTAATAAGTTCATTAATAGCTCTAATTTGATCTTCTATATTTCCCTTATCGCGGCCAGCAGCTTGGGCAGCTTGGGTAGCAAATGTATCTATTTCACTTTGACATACTGCTAGGTCGCTTATCCAGCCCATTCCTGCTGGAGGTAAACCTGTAGCAGACATTTGAATAGATGTGCTTAAACCTGCACCGATCAATAAGTTTAAATGTTCGGATTGGAAGAGTGCGGTTAGCCAAGGCTCGATATTTTGGCGTAAATTCTCTATTGATATTTCTGCTTCCTGTTTTCCCCATGCACAGTTTCCGATAGGGTAAAAGGATAAGAGTAGGAATCAGCTTGCTCGCTAGAGTTTGGTAACAGTCTAATAATTTCGGGTACACTACCAACCTTTATGTACTGAATATTCATAAACACACTTCTTTTATTTGTATAAAAAACATAATGTTGTAGGCATAAAGGAGAGCTACTAGTATGATAATTTAAGTTATTGCTTTTGAATCTTATGCCTACAAGGCTCTAAAATCCTCAGAGTATCATCTATACAACCCCAAGGTATCCAACATGCTTTCTAACTTAGCAAGGTTAAATATCAACCTATTAGCATATAAGCTCTTATGATTCAACATAGGTGGAAGAAATGCGTGAGAAGAGTTTTTAAATTTATTGATATGCACATGCAGAAATGATTCGATCAAATTCTAAAACGATTGAGAGACAATATGGGCTATGAAAAGTCATTCCCAGAGGGAACGGTGTTTGAATAGGCGGAAAAATACGGGAAATATATCATCTCATATGCGTGCCTCTTCTTCATAAATCAATTAGTAATTGCTCCTACTTAGATGAGGAGGGCTGTTAGCAGCTGATCAGCTATCCTACTCTATCTGACCAAAGATAAGCGAGTAACTATGAAGTATCAGTAGCTAACCGAGAGGCAATGATACCAGATCTTGATGCTGCATGAAGATAACTTATAAGATTATATTGTTTCATCAGCATCACGATTACTTGTATTAGATAACCATCAGAGAAAGTAAGAATTTTATCTGTTGGTACATGCGTTGGTATAAATAAATTTATACTTTAATATTTTAATTTAGATCATGAGGTTAAGTGTTATGTACGAGTCCGGCCTTCGCACCACTAAAGTGAAAATTAAGACGCTCAAGGCGTCTTTTTTTATGCCTGAAATCTTAAGGCTACAAGGCTTTCTTCGCATTTTTAGTTAATGCATGTCAATCCAGGCCAACCCGTATTAACCTCCTTGTGAGTATATCTGTCGCTTCGATAATATTTATTACGCATTACTGCTCCCATTTTGGCGACAAATGTCTTCCACTTTCATCCCTGAATCAGCGAGTTTTAAGATATTAGCGATTTGAGTCTCAGTAAAACGAACTTTTTTCATCATGATCTCTGCTATTTTTAGGGCAAAAAATCTAATTATAGCTGTCTCATTTTAGGGGATGTGGACAACGCGAAATCATCTGAGATATCTCGTATATACCCACTCTGAGGTGAAGAGAACAAAGAATATGGTATTAACCGATACAAAAGTTCGTGCAGCTAAACCGGACGGGAAAGGTTATACACTGACTTTGTTAGTCTTTATTCGTTCTAGTGAATTGTGCTTTGCCCGTTGGGATGAAATTGATTTTGATAATGCCAAGTAGACGATCCTCGTGAAACGTGAAGCGATAGGTGAGGTTAAGCACTCTCATTGCTTTATGATAAATCGATCAAAACCGCTGTTGGCGGTGAAGGTTTTTATACTAACCTAGTTTAGAATGAGGTTATCTCAGCGACATTTAGCAGCGATGAAATCAAAGGAACCTAGGCCCCTTGGGCTTACATTGACTTATCTGTTGAAATCGCTGAGAAAGTAGCAAAAGATCCAATTATAAATAAGTTGTCAAATAGAGGATTACTGGCGTTTATAGTAACTCTCTACATCATCCTTTCTAAAACTTACCATAATACTTCAGTTGACATTAATCATTATCATTTTTAGAGTAATTTGTTTCCTATTTTATTTTTAAAGTTTATTATCAATTATAATCAATCTTTTTTTGATCAATATTGGTTTTTTATTTTTATTGCGGAAGAGGGAGAAGGTGAATTAATACGAGTAAATTCTATTATAATGTGTAAATAATACTGAGTTTTCAACCATTCATTTGTATTTCTTATGTGTCTGATTGTTTTTTGTGCTTTAAGATTGAGTTTGAAATTACAGGAGTAAATAACCAGTATTCTGTTGGGTAAATAATTTTTGGCTAATTATCTTAACGGTGGATGTTTAACTGTTTTTATTTTCAATAACGTGAAAAAATTATTAGATTTATAGAATTTCTGTATTGGTTAGTATTTTAAATTTTCTTAGTGGATAATGTTTTGGTCACGTTTTTTGATATTCTTATTGAAATAAAATTCTTGTTTTCTTTATTTTGTTTGTTGATCGTGTTTTTTAGTTTTACTTCAGCAATTTTTTTGTTTTTTTAATATATGCCTACTTTAGCTATTTATTGTAAGTTATTGTTTCTAAATTACATGTATTACATGTAATTTATTTATCGTATTATTCACCTAAATATTTCTTTTTATTTTAAATTAAAATCTAACTTTATTTATATTATTAATTAATAAGGGATTTTTCTTTTGCTCCTCTCTTATTTTAATCGAAAAAACCGATCGAAAACAAAAATACAATAGATTTCGACTATCAAAATTAGACAATTCGATCGAAAAAAACAATTTTTAACTCGAAAAATGATTCTATATCCTAATGTGAGTTGACGAATGTTTCTCTTATAAACAATACATAGAATAAATCCGCTAATAATAGTTAGAGAGGTTTAGAATGCGAGAGCGAAAATATGATTCGTTATCTAATAATATTGGCAGAATGCTGAAGTCTTATCGTAGAAGAACCGGATTAACAGGCAGCGAATTAGCCAAAAAAATTAATGTAAGTCAGCAACAAATATCCCGTTATGAAAATGGGGTTAATAATATAACATTCGACAAATTAATTATACTTTTTAATGCGCTTGAAATGGATGGGGCAGATGTTGAAATGTTTTTCGAAAAAATAAAGCGTTTTTTTGATTCTGATAAATATAAAAACACACGCAGAGAGTAATAAGGCATGGCAGATATTTAAATTTAATTGAATTACAGTTTGGTAATTTAATTAAATTCGAACATTTTAACTGTGTCTTTATTTAAATGGTACTAACCCTCCTCTATTGTCAAAGTTTTTGCAATAAATAAACATAAGGAAATTTTATGAAAGTTAAATCACTAGCACTTGTTATTGTTTCGGCTCTATCTTTAAGTTCAGTTGCTGCTGTTGCAGAAACGACAACAGTTAATGGCGGTACTGTGCACTTTAAAGGTGAGTTGGTGAACGCAGCATGTGCTGTTGATGCTAACTCTGTAGAACAAACTGTACGTCTTGGCCAATTCCGTACTGCTAAGTTAGCACAAGCAGGTGACACCAGCTCTCCAGTTGGTTTCAACATTCAATTGAATGATTGTGATACCACTGTTGCAACGTCTGCAAAAGTCGCGTTTAGAGGCGTAGCCGCAAATGCCGCTAACCCAACGGTTCTAGCTGTTGCGGGTTCAGCAGCAGGTTCTGCGACTAACGTTGGCATTCAAATTTTAGACTCCAAAAGCGTACCTCTAGATCTTGATGGTGCAACATTTAGTAGTGCTATCACTTTGAATGATGGTAATAACGTTCTGCCATTCCAAGCACGTTACTATGCACTTGGTGCAACAACAGCAGGTATTGCGAATGCTGACGCAACATTTGCGGTTCAGTACGAGTAATTATTGCGCGATGGATGAAGGGTGAAAAACCCAATAGGCCATGGACGGCTTTTTATAAACAAAACTAAAAAGGTGAAAGCTCATGAGAGGGCTGATACTTGCTCTACTACTTTTGGTTTCTCCGCTTATGGAAGCTGGAAATAAGTGGCAAGTCCAACTTCCAGGCGGAGGAATGCGCTTTCAAGGGGAACTGATTGCTGAAGCTTGTAGTGTTGAAACTTCAGATAGAAGTTTGATCGTGAATATGGGGCAGTTGCGCACCAATATGCTCAATGCATCAGGCCAAGATACAGACCCCGTGATCTTTGATATTCATCTCCGAGAATGTAGTGCTGTTGCTAGTGAATACGTCTCAATCACTTTTGCGGGTATTGCTAACGATAAAAACCCAGCGATCTTTGCTATTGATAATGGACCTAATACGGCAACAGGTGTGGGACTGGCTATTTTTGACTCAAAAGATACGTTGATCCCAATAAATAGTTCACCACGAAAAATAGAGCGAGTCAGTAACGGTGATATGACTTTACATTTTGTCGCGAAGTATCGTGCGACTAGCGACCAAATTACAGGCGGAAAAGCGGATGCTCAAGCACTGTTTTCGCTCACATATGAATGAATAAAAAGATCAAAAAAATGTCTGCGCGTATTTTTAATGTTTTTAGTAAAAGAAGGACAGATGTAACCATGAGAACAGGAACAACTCGTAAACTAATTACTGCGTTATTTATATTACTCTGCTCAAGTATATCAACTCAGGTATACGCAGGAGTTGCTTTGGGCGCTACGCGGGTTATTTACCCTGCAGGGCAAAAACAGGTTCAACTTGCTGTCACCAATAATGATGAAAAGGGCGTTTTTCTTATCCAATCATGGGTAGAAAATGCTAACGGTCAAAAAGATAACCAATTTGCTATCACACCTCCGCTGTTTTCTATGCAAGGTAAAAAAGAAAATACCTTACGAATTATTGATGCAACCAATAATCAATTGCCTAAGGATAGAGAAAGCTTGTTTTGGTTAAATGTCAAAGCGATACCTGCTATGGATAAGTCAAAGCAAAATGAAAATACCCTGCAATTAGCGATTATCAGCCGTATCAAACTTTATTATCGTCCTACTGATTTGGCGATTGCGCCAGATAAAGTGGCTGAAGAATTACGTTTTAAGCGGCAAGCCGGAACACTGTTTGTCACTAATCCAACACCATATTTTGCCACGGTAGCTGAACTAAAAATCGGCTCGGTGAAGCTAGATAATGTGCTAGTACCGCCTTTCGGTGACGCGTCAGTAACCGTACCGGCTAATGCAAATGGTGAGATTTCCTTCCAAACCATCAATGATTACGGCGCATTAACCCCCAAAATGACGGGGCGTACTCTGTAAAAGCGGGTTTCTTACTTATAAAAAATAGCTAACTATCACTTTGAATTAAATAACTTACTGAGCGATTTAGCAGATCGGGTCGGAGGGAACATGTCATATCTGGCATCTGGAAAAGAGCCATTAATTTTGGAGAAGAAAACGTTTTTTGGCAATCTACCCGAGCGCCATTTTCCCTTAATTCCATTGGCACTCTTTATTGGTGTCTGCCTATACCCTACTTGGGCTGAGGCAGAATTATACTTTAACCCACGCTTTTTGTCTGATGATCCTTCTGCTGTTGCTGACCTGTCTGCTTTTGAACAAGGTCAAGAAGTACCTGAAGGCACTTATCGTGTTGATGTGTATCTCAATGATGGATATTTATCGATTCGAGATGTTCATTTTACTATCGATAAGAGTAGCAAAGAATTGTCGCCATGTTTAACGCTTGGTGAGTTAGCTAAAATGGGTGTGAAGACATTGGCCATTCCAAATGTCGAGACAATCTCTGAGGACACTTGTCAGCCTTTAAATACATTGATTGCTGATTCAACATCAAAATTTGATGTTGGCTTACAACGTTTATATATCACTGTGCCTCAAGTGTATATGAGGGATAGAGCGCGAGACTTTATTCCTACTGAGTATTGGGACTCTGGTATTACTGCAGGTCTTTTAAATTATAGCCTCACGGGAAGTCGTGCACGTAACCAAAATGGTACTCATAGCAGCTATACCTACCTGAATTTACAGAGTGGATTAAACCTTGGGCCATGGCGCTTGCGCGATAACTCCACATGGAGTCACAGTAGCGGTAAGACTAACAGTGAAACGCGTTGGGAGCATATCAATACTTATTTAGAGCGCGGTATCAATGAATTTCGCTCACGCTTAACGGTAGGTGATAGTTACACACTTGGTGATATTTTCGACAGTTTTAACTTCCGTGGTATTCAATTAGCTTCCGACGATAATATGCTACCGGAAAGCGAAAAGGGTTTTGCGCCTGTGATCCGTGGTATTGCACGAGGCACTGCTGACGTTTCAATTAAACAAAATGGCTATGAAATTTACCGGAATACTTTTCCGCCAGGGCCTTTTGTTATTAATGATTTATATGCGGCAGGGAACAGTGGTGATCTCCAAGTTACCATTACAGAGGCGGATGGTTCAATACAAAGCTTCACGGTGCCTTATTCTTCGGTGCCTTTGCTACAGCGTGAAGGGCATACTAAATATGCGGTTACAGTAGGTGACTACCGTTCAGGAAATGGGCAACAAGAAAAGCCGACCTTTGTACAAGGTACCATAATGCGTGGTTTGTCATATGGTTGGACGCTATATGGTGGAACGCAACTTGCAAATCGCTACCAATCTTTCAACGCTGGTATTGGTAAAAATATTGGTGTGTTTGGGGCATTATCCGTCGATATTACACAAGCTAATGCCAAGCTACCTGATGATAGTAATCATCAAGGACAATCTATTCGCTTCTTATATAACAAGTCACTGAATGAAACGGGAACAATTATTCAGTTAGCTGGTTATCGTTATTCAACTAAGGGTTATTACTCATTCGCGGATACCACCTATAAACGAATGGATGGCTATAACCTTGCAACACAAGATGGTGTTATACAGGTTACGCCGAAATTCACCGACTACTACAACTTAGCCTATAACAAACGCGAAAAAATCCAATTAAGTTTGACTCAACAATTGGGTGAACAATCGACGTTATATGTGACGGGTAGTCACGAAACATATTGGAATACTAATAAATCAGATAAGCAATTACAGGTTGGTATCAATACGTTAATCGAAGGGATCAATTGGGGCTTAAGTTACAGCCTATCGAAAAACTCGTGGCAGGATGCCAACGACCAAATGTTGGCCTTGAATGTGAATATTCCATTCAGTCATTGGCTGCGTTCGGATAGCCAATCTATCTGGCGTAATGCAAGTGCCAGCTATAACGCTTCACATGATCTGAAAGGCCGAGTCACCAATACGGCTGGTATCTATGGAACATTATTGGATGACAATAATTTAAGTTATAGCGTGCAAACAGGTTATGCCGGGGGTGGGGAAGGAAACTCTTCTGCAACAGGCTATACCTCACTCAACTATCGCGGTACTTATGGTAATGCCAACGTGGGCTATAGCTATACCAATGACTTAAGCCAGATGTATTACGGTTTAAGTGGAGGGATTTTAGCGCATGCTAATGGGGTCACGTTAAGCCAACCAATGAATGATACGGTGGTTTTAATTAAAGCGCCGGGTGCTGGGAATGTCAAAGTTGAAAACCAAACCGGTGTTACAACGGATTGGCGTGGTTATGCCGTTTTGCCCTATGCCTCTGATTACCGTGAAAACCGAGTCGC
This sequence comes from Providencia sp. PROV261, assembly GCF_028477945.1. Taxonomy (NCBI): domain Bacteria; kingdom Pseudomonadati; phylum Pseudomonadota; class Gammaproteobacteria; order Enterobacterales; family Morganellaceae; genus Providencia; species Providencia sp. PROV261. The sequence continues at coordinate 10,977 of NZ_JAMPMC010000025.1, forward strand.
TCTTAATACCAATACATTAGCTAATAATGTTGATCTTGAAGATCCCGTCGTGAGTGTTGTACCGACTCGAGGTGCAGTAGTGCGTGCGGATTTCCATCCTAAAGTAGGTGTGAAAGTACTAATGACACTCATGAGACAGGGCAAACCTGTGCCATTTGGTGCAGTGGTAACCTCAAAAGGCAGTAATGGTGGCAGTATTGTTGCCGATGATGGGCTGGTTTATCTAACAGGGTTGCCACTGGCAGGGCAATTGGCTGCTCGCTGGGGAGATAGCCCAGATGCACAATGCCAAGTCAACTACACACTGCCTGAGCAAAGCCGGCAGGAAATACTCAGTAAGCATCGTGTAGAGTGCCTCTAAGGAGCAAAAAGTGTTTGATAAATTGAAGATTTTTTTTGCAACCTTGCTGTCGTCGATCATGTTTTCTGCAAGTGCTTATGCAGCGGATAGCACGATCACTATTAAAGGCAATGTCAAAGACAACACTTGTGCAGTCGCACCGGGTTCTCAGAATCAAGTCGTTGATCTGCTAAATAATGCCGTTAGACAACTATATGCCATCGGTGAAGTGACACCACTTGTGCCATTCCAAATTGAGCTTACCCCTTGTGGAGCGTCAGTATTAGCCGTCAAGGTAGGATTTGTGGGCATCGCAGATGCAAACAATACGTCGTTATTGGCGTTAGAACCAGGAACTTCTAATGTTTCAGGAGCAGGGATACAAATTTTAGATGGCAGTAGAACGCCATTGGTACTCAATGCCAATAGTAATCAAATTGCATGGACACCATTGGTTGCTGGGCGAAGTAATACCTTGCAATTTTATGCGCGATTGATGGCTTCTAATTTACCTATTGTTGCAGGTCATGTACGAGCGACAGCAACTTTCACGCTTGAATTTCAGTAAACAGGGGATGCCATGATTGATAATTATTGGAAGAGGATCACTGCACTACTATTGGGGGTGTTATCAAGCCAGATAACCTCAAGCTATGCGGCGGATGCCACAGTCACCGTGAATGGTAGTGTGGTGGCAAAGCCTTGTACTGTAGCAACCACTACCGCCAATGTTGAATTGGGTGATCTATATACCCTCAATTTAATTTCTGCTGGCTCAGCCTCTGAATGGCATTCAATTTCATTGAATTTAGAGAATTGCCCGGTTGGTACATCAGCAGTGACGGCAACCTTTCAAGGGATCGCCGATACCACTGGCTATTATAAAAACCAAGGTACGGCAGGCAACATTCAGTTGCAATTGCAAAATAGTGCAGGAACAAATTTGAATAACGGTGCGCAGCAAAAATTACAGGTCAATGATTCTACCATGTCGACGAGTTTTCCATTAAGAGTCAGAGCATTAACAGTCAAAGGTGGTGCGACACAGGGAACTATTCAGGCAGTGATTGATGTCACTTACACTTATCAGTGAGTTAAACCATGAATGTAAAAAAAATGATTAAATTACTTTTCGCTAATCTGATTATTTATTTAGCCAGTATCTCTTCTGTGTATGCATTTACTTGTTATGACTCAACGGGGAATGTATTGGATAGTCTTTCGGGGACAGCGACTGCGAACGTTTATGTTAACCTTCAACCGAGTGTGCAAGCAGGACAAAACTTAGTGGTGGATTTGTCACGATCTATTTTTTGTCGCAACGATAGTCCTTTAACTCGTAGGGACTTGGTGAGTATGAGACGAGGCTCTGCCTATGGTGGGGTATTGTCGAACTTTAATGGTTCATTACGCTATTATACGTCAAGCTATCCGTTTCCGTTGGTGTCACCGACTCATCAACAGAATTTCCCTTCAGGGAATTATACACCTTGGAACACTCAGCTATATTTGACCCCTATTTCAGCGGCGGGGGGAGTGGTTATCAATAAAGGCACTCGTTTTGCGACATTGGTGATGTACCAAGTTGGCTCTGCTCTTGTTGGTGGCGGTAATGTGGAGACGGCGACCTTTACGTGGAATTTATATGCCAACAATAATGTAGTAGTACCTATTGGTGGTTGTGATGTTTCTTCGCGTAATGTGATCGTTAATCTGCCTGAATATCCTGCAACTGCACCAGTACCACTTTCTATTTATTGTGCACGAAATCAAAATATTTCTTATTACCTGACAGGTTCAACGGATACCAGCTCTTCCATATTTGCGAACACTTTTTCGGGAACTAATGCGGCAAAAGGCGTCGGGATCCAATTAGTGCGTAATGGAAACGCCATCCCAACTAACCAAAACGTGCAGTTGGGGGCTGTGGGAACATCTGCGGTGAGTTTAGGTTTGAGTGCACGATATGCACGTACTACAGGGCAGGTGACGGCAGGGAAAGTACAATCAGTGATTGGTGTTACTTTTATCTATGATTAAAGAGAGAGTCAAATGTCGCTAAATTCAATCGCTGCATTTGACGAATTCAGCCTGTTATGTGATTTATGTGAGACAACGCGTACAGGCTGCAACGTATCTTTTAATAAGCTTTGAGTAACGAATGTATTTAATAAACGCCCAAGTGAAGATAGATAGTGATGTGAAATAATCAGTAATTCGCGGTTGAGTCGTGCCATTTGTTAAGGAAACATTTCTATAGGCATGCCAACAGCCATCAAGCCTTGAGCGGAATATCTCATATCATGTAATGACTGAACAACTCGACTTATTTGTTTTTCAGCGAGTTGTTCTTTGTGCTGAGCGGCAGGGTATTTATTAAATTCATTGCTATCTGAACGTAGGTCGGTTCGACTCAGGGCAAAGGTATTATCAGCAATTAATAATACGTTATTAATCATTTCATTATCTCATGTATAAATGAAACCGAACCTTTAAAGTTTGATTTGCCTTTCTTCCAATAACCTTTAGTAAACAACAACTTTTTGGGAATATCAGTCTCATTGATAAAGAGATCTTTTAGGTATGCAGCGACTTGTCGTTCATAAGTCAACCACACTTGCCTTTGTTTATCAGAGAGTCTGTAATGGCTGATGGCTTGCACAAGTGAGCTATTCATTCCACATGTCAAAATGTCGGATGCGGATTTGCCAATTGCTTTTTAATAATGAGTAATCAATAAATTTATCCACATCATCACAGCATAATGTGATACGTCACATTATTGGGATAATTTGTTGTATATCACACACTCTTGCCTCTCGTTTGCTGTGAGCATCGCATTCCAACATAACATCAACTATTTTATTCAATGTGTTATGTATAATTTCCGCCTATTTACAGCAGCGAAAAAAGATACTGATTGATGATAAATGAAGCAGATGATAGGACAATATTGGGATCAATCGCTTGGCAATCAGTTAAAACTATCAGTATTAGTGGAATGTCCACTTCCCCTAAAATGAGACAGCTACAATTAGATTTTCTGCCTTAAAAATTGCAGAGGTCATGATGAAAAAAGTTCGTTTTACTGAGACTCAAATCGTTAATATCTTAAAACTCGCTGATTCAGGGATGAAAGTGGAAGATATTTGTCGCCAAAATGGGGTCAGTAATACTACTTATTGTAATGGTTAATGGTGGTATGGAAGCTAATGATGTTAAACGATTGAAAGAGCTTGAAGAGGAAATGCAAAGCTTAAAAAATGTATGCAGAAGTCAGCTTTGAAAATCAGGCGATGAAGGAACTTTTTGCAAAAAAGGGTTGGTAGTGGCTGAAAAGAAGTCCTGTACTCAGGCTTTAAAAGAGGCAGGTTTATCAGTCATTAAAGTTTGTAAATTAACATCATTACCTCGGGCAACATTTTATCGTCGACAGCTAAATTGGCGTGAAAGAGATCGTGCAGTGATTGATGCTATTCAATCAGTTTTAGCTAAATCGCCACAATCAGGATTTTGGAAATGCTATTTTCGGCTAAGATTTCAAGGCTATCCCTTTAATCATAAACGAGTTTATCGCGTTTATTGCCGTTTAGGGTGAAACCTGAAACATCGAGTTAAAAAAATACTGCCGAAACGAGAAAAAAGCCCCTTAGTGATTGAAGAAGTCCCGAATGTTCAATGGGCATTGGATTTTGTACATGACAGTTTATATTGTGGTAAGCGTTTCAGAATATTGAATATTATTGATGAAGGAACACGTGAATGTTTGGCGATTGAAGTGGATACATCGTTGCAAGCTGAACGGGTTATTAGAGTGCTTGAACGCTTAAAAGTCGACAGAGGAGTGCCGAAACAAATACGCGTGGATAATGGATCTGAGCTTATTTCAACCAACCTATTGAATTATTGTACAAATAATCAGATTGAGCTATGTCATATTCAACCCAGTAAGCCACAACAAAATGGCTTTATCGAACGTTTTAATGGCTCGTTCCGCCGTGAATTTTTAAATGCATATTTATTTGAGTCATTAAGCCAAGTACGTGAAATGGTGTGGTTTTGGCAACAAGATTATAACCAAAATCAAACGCACGAAAGCTTAAATCCCCCCCCTCCAGAGGTATATCGTAAACAGTTAGAAAACTCTAAATTGCAGTGTCTTAATTAATGGGGAGTGGACACATGACTAATTGTTTTTTATGCTAAAATTAAAGATGAAAACTCACAACATCGTATGGTGAATCCAACCATTTTAATTGGGGGCCAGTACAGTATGTTATAAATTGGAGAGTAATTGGTTCAATACTTAGCACCAAAAAAGAACAATCTTTACTACATCCTGCAAAATAAAACGTCTGCTCCTCGCTCAGACCAGACTGTCAGGTTTAATAGTGTTCTACAATAAACCCTGACAGTTCAAGTCTGAGCTAATATATAATGTTACCGTCGTTCAAGGTTGTTGTGGATAGCTTGAATTTCTTCTTTCAAACTTCCACCACAATAAACCATAGAGGTATCATATCGTTCATACTTGGCTTCACGAGATGCGCTAAACCAATTGAATGAGCCAATGCAGAGTAAATTATCATCTCCGATAACAATTTTACTATGAACTCGTCGCACTAGCTTTGTAGCAATGCCATAAGAATCTAATTGTTCCAAGGCATTATGAAGATTGACTTCTCTTTCTTTACGTTTTTCAGGATCAGAGTGTTGGATATTGTAATTTCTATCGGTGATCACTTTTACTTGGATACCCTTAGCTGTTGCTTGAGCCATGGAATCAATGAATCCAGCTTGTTCAAGTTTTTGCAAATTTAACCAAGGGGATATAATGGTAATATGTTTTTCAGTGTTACTAATTGTTTGATTTAAAAAGTCATCGTGCTCTTTCACACCGTGAAGCGTGTATATTTGAGTATTCGATTTTTGTAAGTCTTGCCTTTCTTTGTATTCGAAATGTAAGGCATTCCTTTCCTCTAAGAATAAGTATTTGGCAAGCAATCCCCTTGGTGAAGAAGGGGGTTGGATTTCAAATAAATCCATATCTCCAAAAACAAGAAAACTATCCTTAGCGCGTGATACAGCAACATTCAGCATGCTGTTATCACTATCGATAAAACCGCCATCTTCATGTTTTGAATATACAGGGGAAAATATAACAATCGCTCTTTCTGCGCCTTGAAGTGAGTGAACAGTACCGACAGTTAGTGTATTTTCACTAGTTTCAGCAGTAATTCCTTGTTTACTAAGAGCATCTTTAATAGTTGAAACTTGAGCACTGAATGGCGTTACTATTCCAACTATTTGCTGAATAGGTTTCCCATAGTGATTTTCGATACGTTGTCGATTTTCTATTAACCAAGCTGAAATGATTTCTGCTTCTAATCGATTGAAACGGCTTCCTGTATTTCTTTGCTCACCTTTTCCATCGATATGGAGATAGCCCATTGCAGGGAATAAAAGGTTGTCACTATCTCCTCTTTTTGGTAGTAATTTTCCTTGATAGCAAAGCTCATTACAGTACCCGATGATGTTATCAAAGCAGCGTCGATGCTCGTAAAGATACATACCTCTCTCTAAATCAGAGTCATAATGGTAGCGTGAAGACAATTGTGCAATTTTCATTACACTGCCAGAAGCTGAACACTTTCCGAGTTCGGTGATTGAGTCATATTCTGCATTGATTTGTTCTTGTGTATTTTCGCTCAGAATTTTTTCTTCCAACATGTTTCCGGAGTCAATGGCTCGAGTGATATTCCATATTGGAGGTATTTGTGCAGTATCGCCAATAACAAGTGCTTTTTTAGCAAATGCGAAGGAGGCCGCAGCAACTTCAGGTAGTACTTGACCGGCCTCATCGACAATGAGTAAATCAGCAATATTATATGCATAGCCTCTTTCATGCTTTTTTTGCCCTTTATTTGCGGGTAAAAGCATATAGTTAGGTAACATATAGCAAGTCATTACCACACATGGCGTTAACATCATTTTACGTTGCCAGTGACGTTCTACTGTTTTAAGCCCGTTTTTTCCTTTCTCCTTGTTAAGATCATCAATATTGAGTACATCAATGAGCCAACGGCCTTCCCAATAATGAGTGGTTAGCAAAAATAGAGGAAATCTGATTTGTGTGTCAGCCAGTTCATCAATTTGCAACAAGTTTGGTTCTTCACCCTGTTTATATCCAAGTTCAGAAGCAATGGTGAGCCACTTTGCCAATATCTCTTTTTCTTGTTGGGTTATTTGATGTATATAATTAATTTGTTGTTGATAATCCTCTTGTTTTCGCTCTTCACTATCGAGCAATTTTTTAATTAAACTATCAATAACATTGATTTCAGTTGGTTCTTTTTCAATGTCGAAGCCATCTAATTTATCAGCAAGGAACAGCTTAACTTGGTAGTAACGCTTTTTTCCGACTGGTGGAAGCCATGAAAATAATGAAATAAATAGAGATTCATTCGCTCTATATTTATCCCATTCTACTGAAGCAATTTTTAACCTATCTATTTTAGATTGTGTTTTTGATAGTAATACGGTCTGGTCATTAAGATAAGAATTTATATCATCGGATACTTGGGCGATTTTCCCTCGAATTTCTTGTAGAGAATCCCAAGTTTGCTTTATCTCAACTAACTTATTGGACTGCTCGGAGAGTTGTTCATGCAATAACGCAATAATTTTTTCAGGGGATGAACAATCTTTATTGGGGAATGCCAATTTGGCTTTATTTAAATAAAAATCTAGTGCGCTTTCAATATATTCTTTAGGTTCTATTTCTTTAAAAAACTCGTCAGTCTGGTACTTTTTGATTGCTTCTGCTTTCTTGGTACTTGAAGGGAAATAAGCACCAAAACTTTTAATATTTGGCAGCCAGCGACCTGACATAGCGCCATTTCCTTCGGAAAAGTCCTTTCCAAATGCTTCGATGATATTAGTGACGGCTTGGTTATTGGTTGAAGTCGCAAGTACAATTGGCGGATTTGTTTGTTCGAGCGCGGCTTTAGCCCAAAGCGTTGCAATAATGGATAAAAGTAAAGTCGTTTTTCCTGTGCCAGGAGGGCCGTTGACTGCTAAAATATCGCCGTCATTGGCATTAAGAAAATGACCTAGTGCATCTCGCTGAGCCAGCGCTAAAGGAAACCTATCCCCAGAATGACCTAATCGATAAACAAAGGAATCTTCAGTTGAAATTAGTGGCTCGATTTCAGGAGAAGTGAAGTTAGCGAACCGCTCAAATAATGGGACTTTTTTCTTATTTACAAGTAAGTGGTCATAAAGAGAAAGAATATGAGTACTAGCACCTTTAGGTTCTACTTTTTTTAGTATATATCCGTAATCGGCAAGTTCATACTGTTCGTGAGTGTTTATCCAAGATTCAGCGATACTATTTAATAGTTTATATGAATCATCTAAATATGATCCCCACCCTTGGAAATAGCCTTCATATCTTTTCTCTTTTTCTTCTTCAGTTTCTTCAGTTTCTAAATGAGATTCATCATAATGCATAGATGATGATGTATTCGTCGTTTTATATTTATCGTACTCAGATATTTCACCAATAGAGAATGAACCATGAGACAGCGGTTCAAGTAGATCTCTAGGAATGACGGTAGTTGATGTTGGAAATAAAAAACCTTCTCGATTTATTTTTGCTAGTGTCACAAGCGGGGTGACATATGTTGGACTGCCAGCAAGGCGTTCTTTTCCATGTTGTATTAGCCGTATAAAAACTTTTGGGCGTAAAATGACATCTACTGTGTTTACATCATCTTTTTCATCGGAAAAAAAACGCTCAGTAATAATGCTATCAAGGCGACCTGATGAAACACTTTCCCATTTAGTCAAATTATTCGTGTCTCGTTTTTCTAGAGCCCCTTTTCCTGACTCCGCATCAGCTAGTGAATTTCGCCAATAAGCGGCTAATTTTAGATAGTTATCATCCATTTCCTGTCCTAAAAATAATAATATTTAATTGACTATAATAAGATAAATTTATATATAGAGCGTTATTCTCCATACTCACAGGATAACTTCAATATAAAATTTAACTTGATTTTAAGTTTTGATAGGGGGTCTAGAGCGGTGTCGGTTATCTGATAACTTATAAGCATGTATTGTTCCACCTGCATCGCGATTACTTGTATTAGACAGCTATCAGAAAAAGTACGAATTTCACCTGTTGGTATAAATAAATTTATACCTTCATATTTTAATTTAGATCACGAGGTTAAGTGTTATGTGCGAGTACTACCTCCGCTAAAGTGAAAATTAAGATACTAAAGGCGCCTTTTTTATGTCTGAAATCTTAAGTTTACAAGGCCTTCCTCATGTTTCAGTCAATCCATATCAATATAATCCAATCCACACCATCTTTTTTGTGAGTATATCTGTTGTTCCGATAATGTTTATTACTCATTATTTAATAACTACACTCGTTCCAAAACTGCCTGCGCCCCTGTTTCTGGCAAATCCACTTTGGCATAGTTAAAGGCTTCGTCATATTTGAAGTAGTGATTTTCACTATCTAGTTACTGGGGTTGTCCATTTCTCATTATTTGAGACAGGCCAACTTAGAATTTAACTAACTGATTCAAATAAATAGGTATTTAAACATTCACGATGAAACGGCTCATTGAATTGCTCGATAACGCTATTTCACTGTGGCTTATTGGGTTAAATATGGTATAACTCAATTTGATCATTTTCGCAGTAGTTCAATAAATTAATTGAAATTAGCTCGGGGCTATTAGCCACGTGAATTTCTTGGACAATCCTCCTTGTATTGTACACTTTCGAACACATGTTCTTACATGTTATCTGGCTAATAGGGTGTCGATTTTAATTATGGGTATTTGAGTGAATAACGCTCAGTACCTTAGATGGTTATCACAATATAAGGTGTCATGCATAATATCTAATGCCTACTAGGTATCTGATATTTTTTCACATTGAGCTGAACAATAAAAACAACTCTTATTGTTTGAAAACTTGTTCACGATGCCAATTAATAAATATATCTTTTGGGTATTCCATCGTATCTTTAGGCAAATAGATTAATTTACCTGCAAAATTCCAGAATAACTTTTCTACCATCTGGTTACCATTAACCCCTTTAGAGACCAGTAATTTCATATTCTCATCAAGGCCGATAGCGCCCATATCAAAAGCGGAATGATGCAGTGAACATAAAGCAATCCCATTATTAATCGTGCATGGACCACCAAACTGTTTCCACTTAATATGAGCGGCTTCTAAACCAACAACAGCACTATCATAACGTAAATTGTAACCGCATATAGCACATTGATAATTGTAAGCTCGTAAAATATTTTGCCTAAACGCGGGGTCTCGGGCCTTGCGGATTTCATGGAGTGGAAAGTCGAGACGGCTAGCGATAATATCTTGTACATTTTCAGGAAAATGCTCATTTAAAATCTGTTGGGCTAACTTATCTATCAAAGTAGGCCTTTTTAGAAGAAGTTGGTAGCTTTCTTCATTAAACCCGCCAAATATATTTTGCTGAATTAACTCATTTTTAGAGGGCTGCTTATTCCCTTTTTTCAGTTTGTATTCTTCTGTATTTTGTAAATCCCAAAATCCATCCCGTTTTAATCGCCAAAAAGGCATATTTGGATAGTATTCTCGGCGATATGGGCCAAAACTAATAAGCAACTCTAATAGCTGTTGGTGAATTTCATTTCCATAATTAAATAGACGGGGATGCCCCTTTCGATATTCTGAAAGTACCAATAAAAGCAATAGCGGCTTATGAGGGGCTCTTTGATCGCCTTTACGCCATATCGTCAAGTTAGAAATATCATTCTGTAGCGCACTGGAAGTATACATAGTTATTTTATTTTCAGCAGATTAGAGTTATTACCATTTATTTGGGCAAACAGATGCAGCAGCTTACAGCTAGTTTCCATCTATTTACCTTATTTTGCAAATTCGCTATAGAAAAATGGTTTGTAAGACGACAAAAATTTAGTTTGACGATATTTGTATGGATTATTGGTAATCGCCAAATCGTTTTAAGAAAATAAGCAAAGAAAAACAGCGGATTATACGGAAAATTAAGTCAGCTGATAAGCATTGGCAACGTTTTCAGAATTCAAAACTTCTAGTGTGAATATTGTGTAAAGTCGTAGAAGCTAATAATAATTGTAAAATTAACTGATGGGTCAGAACTAACCAACATTCTGTGGTTAGCAAGTAAGATACTCGTGTGCGGGTAACGTGTTTAGCGTCATATTAAACGAAGCAAACATATTTTTTCGAGTATTGTTGTGAAAGTTTCAATTTTCCATTCGTTGTCTATACATATCCATTACTCAACATTCTTAACTTATCTGTATATCAGCAAAAATAGATAAAACGTTATTCATCATCATTGAAGCTAGTGGAAGATAAATCCCCCTATACCACGATAAGAATCCCCTTATTTAATTTAACTTTAGGTCATGCCTATAATGAGAAATTCTTTGGTGGTAGTTCTGATATATGAGGCAATAGATGGGACGCAAAGGACTGTTTTTATCTTGTATTATCAGCGGGGTACTATTGCTATCTGGCTGTCACAGCTTACTCAATAACTACTATGCTGATACCCTCCCTAAAACAGAAGGACAAGTGGTTCTTGCAGGGTTAAAAGCCCCCACTACTGTACGTTATAACCAAATGGGCGTTCCTTTAATCAAAGGGCAAAACCTTGAAGACGTTTATTTAACATGGGGTTATATTCATGCATCAGAACGCATTAGCCATATGGAGCTGATGCGCCTCACGGCAGAAGGTCGTTTAGCAGAATACCTGGGCGAACCGGCCGTTGGCATTGATAGTTTTATGCGCAAAATGGGTTTTCGTGAAGCGACGACTATTTTATATCGAAATGTCAGTCCACAAAATCGTCGTTATCTTGAAGCTTATGCCAATGGTGTCAATCTTTGGTTAGATAATCATCAAGATAAACTACCAATGGATTTATCAGCGGCAGATTATGTTGTTCCGAAATGGCGCCCCGATGATGCAATTTTAATTCTATCTCTCGCTAATTTCGGCTTGGCGGGAAACCTGCATGAAGAGATTGATAGCTTAATCGTTGCTCAGCAGTTGGGGGCGGATATGCTACCTTGGCTATTTCCAACTTATCCTGATGAGCCTCTTCCTCACCAAGAAGCAAAGAAATTGCAAGGGCTAAATTTAGAACCGTTTAAACAAGACATCGACCAGTTAACACTTGCTAGCCAATCTCTAAAAAATATTCATTTACATGATGTTATGGCATCCAATAACTGGGCTGTAACCGCAGATCTCACACAACACAATGGTACATTACTGGCTAATGATACCCACCTTCCAATCGGTTTACCTTCTTTATGGAGTTTTATTCAGATTGAAACTCCTGAGCTATCTATGGCTGGTGCGGCGATCTCAGGGATCCCCGCGATTGTATTAGGTGCAACCCCTGATCTGGCGTGGGGATATACCATGGTGATGGCGGATAATCAGGATCTATTTTTGGAGCAGATCAGAGAAACGGACAATGGATTTGAATATCTCTATCAACAGCAATGGTATCCGGTAAAGCAAACTCAAACCGTGTTTCATGTAAAAGGTCGCCCCGATAGAGTCGAAAATGTCTATCATACGCAACATGGTGTGTTGCTAAATGAGTCGCTGAAAGAGGGCAGTTATTTGCTGCAACCCCTTGAGGTCAGAACGCAATACGGGATCGCCTTTAGTAGCCTACTGCCCGCTACCGATGATATTAGTATCGATGCGTTAATGGATCTACCTAAACAAAAGAGTGTTTCCCAAGCCATTAAATTAGCAAAAGAAATTAGCGTTATCTCCGTTAATATGCTGTTCGCCGATAAGCAACAAATTGGCTGGCAATTAACGGGAAGTTATCCATTGCGCAAAAAAGGGCTTGGGTTATTTCCCTCTCCGGGATGGGAAGGGGAATATGATTGGATAGGCAGGGTGTCTAATCAGCATTATCCAACCTCTATTAAAACTCGAAAAGGTTGGTTGGCGACTGCAAATCAGCGAGTTGTAGAGAAGGGCTATCCTGTTAATTTTTCTCAAACATGGGCGCACCCAGAACGTTTTGAACGAATTTCAGCGCTATTGAATGCAACGGATCGACATAATTTAGATAGCATGCAGCAGATGCAGTATGATCAATTCGACCCTATGGTGACGAAGTTACAGGTTTATCTCAGAGACCCTGCATTACAAAACGCGATCGCTCAACTCCCACAATCAGAACAACAACAAGCGAGGCTAGCTCAACAACGCTTGTTGGCATTTGATGGTTACCTGCATGCCGATAGTGCCGGTGCGGCGCTGTATAACTTATTTTTAGCTCAGTTCAGCCAGCAATTATTTGCAGATCGCTTCGTCGATTCACCGCAGGCGTGGAAGGCGTTTGTTGAAAGCTCCAAGTCTTATTCAGCGCAAGCTGAGCATCTGCTTTGGCAAGATGACAAAAGTGCCAATGCGAGTCCTTTTTGGCAAAAATCGGACCCGGCTCGTAGCGGTAAAGCGAAAATCATTGCCTATTCATTAGCACTGGCTAACCAACAAGGTGAAAAGCAATTTGGCAAAAATTATTCACGTTGGCAGTGGGGGAAATTACACCGCTATCAATGGAATAGCTTGTCATCACAAATGGCGGAATATCTTCCAAAAGAACAACGCAGGACGATTGATCGACTCGATAGCTATTTGAATCGAGGCCCTTATCCAGCGGGTGGAAATCTCAATACGGTCAATATTTCCAGCTATAGTATGGGCGATAATTTTGATACTTTGTTGATCCCTGCAATGCGCTTAATTGTTGATTTCAGCCAACAAGATCCAGTATGGGTAATGAATAATGCGGGGCAGTCTGCCAATCCTGCAAGTCGTCATTATGCCGATAATATTGAAGGTTGGTTGAAAGGAAAATATCAAAACCTTCCTTTTAGCCCGGAAGGGCAATCCCAGTGGTACAGCGATAACGTGTTGCAGTTTGTGCCTCGCTCACTTTCAACACAGGCGCATTAATACCGATGATCTCTAATAAATTATTCCAACGTTTTGCACCGATTGACCCAAATGTTTCTGAACAATTGGATATGTTAAGGGGATTTTGTACCGCGACAGTATTATTTGGGCATGCATATTTAGTCTTTTTATATCCAGTATGGCCTATCGTGATGCTGCCGCTATATTTATTTGGTCATAGCTGTGTCATGGCTTTTTTTGCGTTAAGTGGTTTTTTGATTTGTAAGTCGGTTAGCTACAATATTCAACGAAATACTTACTTTAAAGTAAGGCGCTATGCAACTTCACGGTTAAATCGTATTTTGCCGCCTTTTTATTTAGGCTGTTTTGTCTTACTACTTTTATATTTTATCTCTCCCTATTTTTTTGCTAGTGGTAGCCGTGACATTAATATTATTAGCGATACGATGACTCAGGCGAGAATGGCGCTGGATGTTAAGAGCTTTGTGGGAGTATTGTTGTTTATCAACGGCTTTATTACAGATACTCCACCAAGTAACTTTGCATTTTGGTCATTACCATTTGAGGTTTGGTTCTATACACTGTTTGCCTTATTTATGATGCCTAATCAGCGTTGGTGTACGATTATCGGTATTCTATTATTACTCACTCTTAGTGTATTGAATTATACTTTTTTCTTGTATGCCTTAATTTGGTGTTGTGGTGTGATTGCTGCACTGCTTCATAATCACCAGTATCAATTAAAACGAAAAACGCTCATTACCAGTTTTAGCTTGATTGCTTTAACACTATTGACATTAGCTGTGGTTGGCGTTTTTTATTTTCCATTCAGTTTCGACAAACAAAAATATTTGTTGGCGTTGTATGGCACTTTGTGTGGCATTAGTTTCTGCTATTTATTTTATTTGATGAGTTTTCACCGTGTTCGGTTTTATTTACCTGGTAAACAATTAACGCCGAGCTCTTATACGATCTATATTCTGCATTTCCCTTTGCTAATCTTTGCTTATGGGATTGTGCAACCTTATGTGTATCAGAATTTGTGGGTATTATTTATCACTACGTTTTTGATCGCGTTGGGGATCATGTTTATTGGGTTGTTCGTTGGACGATATGTGGAAAAATTGAAGGTGCTACATTAAGTTGTGGCTTTGTTATCGCGTAAAAATATCCACTCTCCCTAAAATGAGTCAGTGATAATGAAGTCAGTCATGGTATTTCAATTAAGCAAGGAGGCTTTTTCGCTCATCTCCGATAAGTCGGTTAACACGATATGATTTTTGACTCTGATACTGGAGGAGTTTTCCCTTTTAGTATATGTTTACTGACTAAAATGACACGATTACTTAAAGGTTGATTTAAACCATGATCCGAGTGTTAACAGCGAAAAACTACCAAAAAATGCCATGGAAAAATGGGCAAGGTTTTACTTTAGAAATTGCGCGTAGTCACGGTGTAGGATTAACCGATTTTGATTGGCGAGTTTCTATTGCTGATGTGAAAGCGGCTGGAGCCTTTTCTTATTTTCCGAGTAGGAAACGGATTATTGGTGTATTAGATGGCGGAGAAGGGCTAACCTTGCAGGTGGATAAAAATTCTCCTGTAACACTCCGTCAAAAACAATTTTTTGCATTTCATGGTGAAAGTGATGTGTATGCTGAGCTATTAGGTGAGGCTATTCGCGATTTCAATCTTATCTATAACCCTGATAAGTACATCGCTCGTCTGCAATGGTTCAATACACACAATGTGACGCAATGGATAAGTGATGCTGACAGGGTATTAATATTTAATGCTAGTGGCGAGCTTGGCGTTACTATTGGTTTGAACTCGCATACTTTAAAAGAATTTGAAACATTATTGGTGGAAAATGATGGAAATTCTTTGCAATATAACCTTGTCACTCAACCAAAGAGTGACTTTTGCCTGATTGAATTATTTGCTAAGTAAAGTTACTGCCAACAATAAAATCGCTGTTATTTGTCGTTTACTAATAACAGCGGTAAATTAATACTATTTTTCATCCTCATCTTATAGCGTAATCTACTTTATTTTTATAAAAAACACTCTGTAAATTTTTAATCAAGGATAAACTAATCAAATTAGTTCATTATCAGAATATGACGAGTGAATATTTTTGATTGAGTATGATAATAAAAATATCAAAATAGATTAAAAAGGTCATAAAACGTAGGGTTAAGCTATATATAGTTGTGGTAGGATCAAGGTTTATCCATAATTGAGCTGTGTTGTATTTATAGAATATTAATTAATTGAATATATTATGTTTTTTATTTGTAACTCATAAGATAGGGATATTGTCATTATTGGATGAGTTTAACCGTTTTGTCATTAAATTGACACGCTACTGCCATTGTTCTAGCTTAGGTTTGCAATAGCTAAACTAGGAGACAATTAAGATGTTTAGTTTGGATGCTTTGCTACAAGATGTATTCCCAGACCGAGCGCCTCCCGCTTGGAAACGGAATTTACTAAAGTTCCTGCTATTTGAAAAAGAATTTAAACAATTTTCTGAAAATTATCCTCACCTAAAAGGTTTAGATCTGGTTGAGCAAATCGTCGAGTACTTTAATATTCGTTGTGAGTTAGTTGATGGCGATTTAGAAAATATTCCCTCTCAAGGTCCTCTTGTATTAGTTGCTAATCACCCGATAGGCTCTTTGGATGGTTTAGCAATATTACGTACGGTCGCGACAATTCGCCCAGATGTTAAAATCGTAGCAAATCAGTTTTTGAATTATATTGAGCCACTGAGTAGCTTATTTGTTCCTGTTGATAATATGGGGAATCGCACTAGCCGCAAACAAATTGAGGCAATGCAAGAGCATTTAAATAAGCAAGGGGCTTTGATTTTATTTCCTGCTGGTGAAGTTTCCCGATTAAGTGCGAAAGGGATCCGGGATGGTCATTGGCATACTGGTTTTTTACGTTTAGCGGCCAAAGCTCGTGCGCCAATTGTACCTATTCACGTTACTGGTCGTAATAGCTCTCTATTTTATTTAACCTCATTAATATACCGTCCATTATCGACATTATTGCTCGTACGAGAAATGTTTAAGCAGCGTGATGGCAGAATAAAAATTCGAATTGGTGGCCGTATCCCATTTACTCATTGGCATGATGGGCATACTCGAGCGCATGATCTCGCAGAACGTTTTCGCCGCCATGTTTATCTTCTTGGGCAAGGAAAAAAAGGGCTTTTTACCAGTGAATCTGCCATTGCATTACCGGAAGATCGCTTAGAATTGAAAAAAGCATTGATGGCGTGTGAGCGGTTAGGCACAGCCCCAGATGGTAAGGCGATTTTTCTGTATCGTAGAAAAGATGAGGATAGAACGCCTATCTTACGTGAATTAGGTCGATTACGTGAAATTGCTTTTCGTGCTGTCGGTGAGGGTTCAGGAAGGCGGCGCGACTTAGATAGCTATGATGATGACTATTATCATCTCGTTTTATGGGATGAAGATGCATTAGAAATTGTTGGCGCTTATCGATTTATTCCTACTGCCGAGCAGTTGAAGAAAAAGGGCATCGAAAGTATCTACAGTTATACGTTATTTCATTACGATAAAGAGATGCTACCGATACTTGAGCAAGGGATTGAATTAGGCCGTAGTTTTATTCAACCTACTTATTGGGGTAAGCGTGGTCTTGACTATCTTTGGTTAGGTATTGGCGCTTATCTTGCAAAATACCCGCAATATCGTTACTTATTTGGGCCTGTTTCGATATCGGGTACGATGCCAATTGCCGCTCGTGATCTATTAATTACGTTTTATCGCCTCTATTTCTCAGCGGATCATTCGTTGGCACAGTCTCGCCAGCCGTATCCTGCCTCATTACCACAGGTATTAGCACAGTTTTCAGGGAATAATTATCACGAAGATTTAGTTAAGCTAAAAAGTCTGTTGAATAATATTGGCTGTTCGATTCCAACCTTATATAAGCAATACACCGAGCTATGTGAGCCGGGTGGCGTACAGTTTATTGATTTTGGAACCGACCCTGCTTTCAACAATTGTATTGATGGCTTGGTATTGGTGGATTTGACGAAGTTGAAACCTTCTCGTTATCAGCGGTATGTAGCGGTTCACCAAGATAACCAAACGTAATCTAAGTTATTATGCAAAGAAAAAACGCCGTATGGCATACGGCGTTTGTATCGATTATCTAAAGCAGATCTCAGCCCAACGGGTGAGGCCAGCGGTGACTGAGCCAAAATCATTGCCTCGGACAATAGGAATATTGGGTAATTCTTGTTTTATGGCCTGACATAGGACGGGGGATTGGGCAGAGCCTCCTGTCATAAATATCGCGTTTGGTTGCACACCACCTTGTGTCACGGCTTCTTTAACCAGCTCTATCATTTTACTTTTTGGTGATTCGATAGCCTCTACCATCTGGTCACGGTGAATATTAATTTCGAGAGTCTCATTCATTAATTCAATATGAGCCAAGTAATTTTCACTGTCTGATAAAGCAATTTTCGCTTCTTCAGCGCGGCGCACTAAGCGATAGCCAAGGGTTTCATTATAAACCTCAATAAGACGCAGCAATTTTTCAGGCTCTTGTGCCTCTTGGCGTAATCGATTGAGCGCTGTTAAATTCTGTTTTGCATAAAATTCTTTTTGTGCTTCCACATTATTAATCGCGATAGGATTCCAAAACTGGCTTATCGGCATTTTAATTCCAGATACTGTTTGGCTGCTCATACCAAATGAGTCCATTAATTGTTTTAAAGCCAAATAAATATCAAGGTCGTTACCACCAATACGTTGACCAGTGTGAGCTAATAGACTTGCTGTTCGGTCGGTTTTACCTTGATAACTTGGCCCCATATTGATCAGTGAACAGTCGGTTGTGCCTCCACCGATATCGACAACTAATATAGTTTGGTCTTGCGTTAAAGCCGCTTCATATTCAAGCCCAGCGGCAACAGGCTCAAATTGAAAGGCAATATTTTTAAATCCAGCGCGTTTTGCGGCTTTAATAAGAATAGCTTCAGCTTGCTGATTAGCTAATTCACCGCCACGGCCATGAAAGTTAATTGGGCGGCCAATGACAGTATCAGTAATTGTGTGTTGTAAATGCAGTTCGGCTTTTTGTTTAATATTCGCCATCATGGCGCACACTAAATCTTCAAAGAAACTGAGTTGCACTTCGTGAAGGCCTGAAGCACCAAGAAAGGATTTTGGTGACTTGACATAATAGACATCGCGAGGATCTTTTAGGTATAGCTCTAATGCTGCTTGGCCAAAAACAATATCCTCAGGAAGTAGTTCAATCCCTTCTTCACGGTTATATGCGATGGAACGCCTCAGTATTTGTTCGCCCACTTCATCTGACGGTAATATATTAAGATGACGGAATAAATGTTCAGAAACAGATTCTCGAGTTGGCGCGCAAAGGGTTGACGGAATATAAGCACTATCACCTTCTAATGGTAACAGTGTAGGCTTTCCCTTATCCATAATTGCGACCGCGCAGTTTGATGTTCCGTAGTCAAAACCAATAAACATTTTGCCCCCAATGCTTTAATTACTCGCCGAAAAGGCGGCAAACTTTACCGGAAGCGCTGGCGAATTACCACTACTAAAATGACATTGCAAATATGAATATAGTCGCAATCGTGTTATTTAAAGCGTGGAGTAATATTGGTGCAATTAATGAGCGAGTGCTGATCCTTACATGGCATAAAATAGCGCCCATTATAAAGATAGTAATAAGGGTATTTACAGATTGATACTGTGAGTGTATTGAAGCAAATAAAAATGAAGAAGCGATAATGGCTATCCATTTTCCAGCCGTGCCATACCACATGCCCGCATTAAGTAAAAAGCCTCTAAATATAATTTCTTCGCTAATCGGGGCTGCGATAATAATCGTTATTACATAGAGAAAAAAGGCAAAGCCAGTCATGTGACTGATACTTTCAAGCCACTCTTCTTGTGCTCCCAATAGCATATTGAGAAATATTAAGCCAAATATAGCCAAGATGGGGAGTTTTAATTCATTTAAATTGGTTTTACCGATAGGCATAAGTTTGAAGCTATTTTGGTAAAAAAACCAACAAACTAAGGCGCAAGGCAACAGTAATAGCAATGATATAGCGGGGATAGCATATTGGGATTGCAGTAACAAAAGTGCATTAGGCATCAACAGTATAATGAATGAAGAAAAAAACCAAGCGACAAATGCTCCGATGCAAATGAGTAAATGAGTGAGGCGGCTTTTAGGTGGATTCATATAAGTATATCCTTTTTTAATAACAACGTTAAATTCCTTAATTTCACTTAGTTAATATACAAAAATTTTAGATAAATTCATCTATTAAATGCATTGTATAGCAGTTAGTTAGCGCCTCCATGAGTGAGTAATAAAAAGTCATACCAAAGAAAAATAGAGGAATGAGTAAATTTAACGAAGTTATCTCAAATATTTATTTTAGCGAATGCCAATATAGGGTAGCTTAATGGAAAATCATTAAACATTCGCAAACTGGAGCTTATGGATGCTAATTGTAGAGATGTTAAGTACCGGAGATGAGGTACTGCATGGGCAAATTATTGATACTAACGCAGCTTGGTTATCTGATTGCTTTTTTCAAGAAGGCTTCCCACTGAGTGGGCGAACGACAGTTGGTGATAATCTGAATGACCTAGTACACACTTTACAAGCGCGAAGTCAACATGCAGATATTCTGATCGTTAATGGTGGACTAGGACCAACTCGTGATGATTTAAGTACTTTGGCGGCAGCAACGGCTGCTGGGGTGCCCTTAGTTGAGCATGCTGAATGGATTACGGTTATGGAACGCTATTTTGCTTCCAGAGAATGGGTAATGCCAGAAACGAATCGTAAGCAAGCGCTGTTACCGGAAGGTGCAGAATTGGTGGATAACCCGATTGGTACGGCATGTGGTTTTGCCATGGAGCTCAATGGTTGTTGGTTATTTTTTACGCCTGGAGTACCTTCAGAGTTTAAAGTGATGGTACATGATCAAATTTTGCCAAGATTACGCCAACGATATCCATTGAACGAACCCCCGTTATGCCTACGTTTAGCCAGTTTTGGACGAAGTGAGAGTAGTTTAGCTAAGCAATTTGATTCACTCGCTCTTCCGGAAGGCTGTGTACTTGGATACCGTTCCTCTATGCCTATTATTGAATTGAAACTCACAGGACCTGCAACATTGAAAGAGGAAATGTTAGCGCAATGGCAAGTGATCAAAGAAGGTGTTGGTGAAAATGTAGTTTTTGAGGGTATTGAAGGCTTACCTAGCGTGATATGCCGTGAGTTAAATGAAAAACAGCTTAGGGTTGCTATTTGTGAAGAGTTTAGCGCAGGTTTACTCAATTGGACTTTAAATGCAGTATCGGCCCCACTCAATGGCTGTAAAGTGATAAACCAACAAGAAGACCAGAGTTTATTAGCACTGATAGGCCATGCTAGTGAGGTCGCTAAACAAGAAAAAGCACATATTGGTTTAGCGGTTGGAGGCGCTAACGATGGCTGTCTATCATTAGCATTATATACATCCGAAAAAAGCTATGCCCAGCGTGTACGTTATATGCCAAGTAATCACAGTACTAAGGTCAAACAAGATGTCAGTGTGATGTTAATGTTGGATATGTTGCAACGTTGGCTCAAGGGGCGCGACGTTTTTGGTCAATATGAGTGGTTAGCGCAATCAGAGACATTAGTTCGTTAATATTACAATCTTCGCTGTGTTTGATATGTCAAAACACAGCGTTTTTTAATCACACATAATCATCATCGATTAGTGGGGTTACCTAGGGGTTTTTATATTATATTTCAAATATTGGTATTTTTACTTAATAAACCTAAGGGTATTCATCTTATTTAAGTTTCGGGGGCGAGAAATAAGAATTTTTAAGATGAATTTAAATGGTTAGAAAAATCGATTTTGCTAAATAAACGCATAATTATTAAATTGGAGTGACTGTTTTAATGCTGACAAATTATTTTATGTTATAGGGTTATGATATGAGAAATATACACATCTTCCTTCCATTTTAAATGAGGCGTATTACGCATAAGGCATTATGAATATTTTAAAATAGCGGGTAATTAAGTAGGAAATAAACAAGGGTTTCGATAATAGATATTATTTGGTATTTCCTTAGATAGTAGACTAGGATATGAAAGTATCGAGTGGGATGGACTAGAGAAAGTGGTAACTAGCTCGGTGTTTATTAAATACTGCTCCAGTATGGGTTGAAGGTTATTAGTAAGGATATAATCGAAATGGATACTCCCATGATGGTAAAATGCTTATTTATGCGGGCTAGGAACGAGTTCAGTCTCCCCGCTGTAACGGATTAAAAAGGAATAATGAATTAGAACATGATATCTGCCAGTGTTTGCCAACATTGAGCGAACTGATCATTATTAATTTAACACTGACTCAAGCTTAGACAGTGATTTTTAACCATGGGTGGCTTAAAAATTTAAATTAACGAGGAATAATCCATTGAGTCTACTCACTGCGATTAACTGGCATTATTTTTTGGTGTATTAACAATGAAACGTACAAATGGTGTTTGGTATAAATTGGTTTTAAATTCCCCTTATTTACCAGACCGGCCTTAGATTTGAAAGATAGTACTTAATTTTATTATCAAAGTGCATTCCATTTATTTTTATATTACCTATTTGGAATTATTTCATGTTTATATCACAGCATCATTGTAGTATCGCTAAATTCGCTATTCTATCTACTGTTTTTGCAGGAGCAGTAGTGTGTCAGTCTGTTGCACAAGCACAGCGTACACCCGTTGAAATTATTCATGATATGGGCGTGCAATTAATTAACGGTGATGGCGTTCCGGTCGATTTAATTAAAGGCCGTTATTATATCCATCAATCAGCTATACGAGGATATCCCCTCGGGCAGCTTCATCTAGGGATTTTATTTTATTTTGGTGATGGCGGCGTACAAAATACCGCTTGCGCGCAATGGTGGTTAGAAAAAGCATTACAGGCGGAAGGGGAAGTGCATGACATTGCAAAGGATTTTCTTTCTGACATTCAAAAAGAAACTGCAATGTCATCGTCTCGTGTGCTCATGACAGTGCCAGATCAAAAGCTGTGTCAGCAGTTACCTAAAATAGCAAATGACCATATTGGAGTGCATCCCTTTAAGTTAGAGCCAAAGCCAGAATCGAAAATTGATCTTGTATTACTGCAAAAGGCTATCATTTCAGTGCCCATATTTGACCCTACTATCCAATCGTTAAAAAGGAACCAATTTCAGACAAAAATTGCAGCTATTCCTAGCTTAAGCCATGTTATTCGTAGCAGTATTGAAATCTATGATGACGCACTGAATGGCTTATCAAAGAAATGGATATTACTTTCACGCCATATTTTAAATAATCAGGTGTCAGTAGAACAAATAAATCCGGTTGGTATTGTTTATCACTCCCCTGAAAAAACAGAACAAGTTACATCGGCTATCCCGTTATCACCTGAGCAACAAGGTGAGCTTGCCAAACATGCAACTGTACCAATGGCTCCATCAATAGAAGGATCAGCAAACGTTAAAGAGAAAGTTGCTGATTCATTGAATTCTGAAATTTCTGAAAAAAGGGTTGATACAAAGCTAACTCAGTTGGCGTCTACGCTATCTAATTTGCCTAAGGATGGAATATTCCATTTTAGAATTGAACTGAAGGAAACCGTGGTTAAAGAGGAGGCGGCATCTGGAATGGAGAAAACGGTTGAAGTAGCCAAGAAGCCTTCGTCAGACATGAAACCTATGTATAATTTAGGAGGCGATCCTCGCACTGCATCCCCTCGGCATTACACATTGCAGATTGGTAGTGCCAGTTCACCAGCTGGTCTCTATGAACATGCGCGCCGCCATAAATTGTCAAATTATTTAGTGTATGAAACCGTTCGTCATGGTCGCCAATGGTATGTATTGGTTTATGGTGAATTCTCTAATATAGCTTCTGCAAAACGAGCATTGAAAAATTTACCCTCGGCAATTCAACGTGATAAGCCGTGGGTACGTAGTTTACGGCATGTTCAATCAGAACTTCATTAATGTATCGTGGGGCCTTAGGGGAGGTAATTAATCAATGGGGAGAGCAGACCGTATCTTTGTTATGGCATGCTGTAGTGAGACTTCCCCAGCCACGATAGCAACCAAACGTGAGTCGTTAAATAATGCGATTGAAGGCACCGATTTAATACCATACATCGGTGCTAGAGTAGGTGATTGAGCGATGTCAACGATGCCAAAATTAATGGCTGAGCTATCCAAATATAGAGGGAGTTGCTCAAAGATCGGTTGCATATTTTTACAAGGCTGGCACCAAGAGGCAGAAAAATAAATAATAGCTATCTGCCCTTGTTGTTCTGGATTAAAAAGCGCTTCTGTAAAACTTTGTTGATCGAGGTGTTTTATTATTGGCATAGTGTGAGCCATTATTTAATCATCACTTGGCAAATCGAAAATATGTTCATGAAGGTTATCAACAATGGTATTTGGCAAACAAGAGATAGAAGTAAGTAATTTATCTTTTTGATATACATCCACATGAGCGATATGCTTTGAGTCTAAATAGGAAGAGGAAACGGTATAGGTATAGTCGCCATTTCGAAAATCAACCTCATAGATTTTTCCATTGAATCTATCTCCCTTAGGGGTGAGATAACGTGCAGCTAATTGTTCAGGCTTTCTTACCATAGTGATATCAGGTTTTTGATTAAGTTTGCCGAATTGATAAATGTACTGACCATTTGCTAGGCTGATATTAACCTTTTTTTGGTTTTTATTCACACACTGGAATACTGTGACTGTGTGGGTATTGGCAAGGCCGATTGGGGAAAATAGGCTAGCCGATAGGATACAAAGCAGTATATGACGATAATTGGTCATAGTGATTTCCTAATGCACTTGTTATTTAACACCATATCTTACATGGCTATTTATGAAAGAATGAACCGAATATAGTGGTTATTTTCGATATATCACATAAGAGAATCAATCAACGGATACAGCACCTTTGGATTACACCATCGATAGAAATTCAAGCTTAGTAAAATTAACAACCTAAGAAGTGATAGCTTAATAACCGCTCATGGAGAGAAGAAAAAGGATGATGCTATCACTTTGATGAAGTATTATGTTTTTTGAGCTTTTTTCCTTTTACAATTTGATTACGTCTTTTCCATTTACGCATCTCTGTTTCGAAGTTGAATTTTTTGTATTTTCATACGCCATTATCTTATAAAGCATTGAGTGTTTTTAAGACGTAACCATATTTTGGGATTTAAAAAAGAAATGTTAAAAACAAACCCAAAGGAATAGGAGTTTTCAGGGTGACTGGGTGATTGTGCCTGAGCATGGCTCTGATGAGCTTTGGTTGGGAGAGGCGGGCTGTTTTAGTCAATTAACTCATTTTTTTAATATAATGGTCATAGCGAGGGTAAATAGGCAGTACCCATATCGTATATACAATGTTTAACGGTACCTAAAATGGCATGCAGAGATTAAATCTCAGGAAAAAGGACCAATAGATATAAAAGCCAGCAATCAAAATACATAAATAGCGTATTTTCTTATTTCTAATAATAAATAATGGCACTAGCAACGGTAAAATAACCAACATTGGCTCTAGTGTATATCTTCCTCCCATGGGTAACTGACATAAGTTTGTTATTTCACTCTCCCCAATCATCCATTCATAATCGGATATAGAAAAAACCGTTATCATCATGCATAAGAAAAACATATAAATGATAATTATTGTATTATATATGTATTTCATATAAATCAGATTCCTATAATCCCTTTTATGTAAAACACTACAAGTCTCTCATGTGGCGTTTTATCGCTTCTTCACTTTCATTTAGCCATTTTTACTTGGCGAGAGCCAAGAAGAGTCTATGGAGCAGGGCGGCTGCTCTATGAACAGCCTAATGCGGTGACCAATATTAGTTGGCCACGGTATGATTGTTATTTAATTACCACTCCCGTGTTGCAATCAGCTCCTCCGGATCTGCATCTAAAAAGCCGTATGCCCGAGCAATCAGGTAAAATGATTCGCCGATAGCATCACGGGCAACCGTTTCAATCTCACTGCCCGCCTCTTCAAAGGCATCTTGCAAATCGTTAAATTCTTCCGTTGACTGCTGTGTCAGCACATACAACTCCGCCAGTCCGTTCGGTGGGTTGTTTTCCAGTGTCTCACACAATCGCAGAAGAATGGCCTCACCCTGCTTCACCAGATGATCAGGAAAATAGCTGTCATCATACATTTCACCTAATAAACGGAGCTTCAAAACGTCTGGGTTGGTTACGGGCATTTTTATTCCTTTTGAAAGCGTTATCCTAAAAACAAATTAATGCGGAGATATATTGTAGTGGCACACTGAATGAGAAGCGAGTTGACCAACTGAATAACGTGAGGGAGGTAGGCTTTTGCACGGTCTAATAATAGCGCGGTACCTATTTCTGTGTTTTGGGTTTGAAAAAATCAGCAATAGGCACTGTCAATAACACATTTTACAATGTTTGAATGTTTATTTGCGATTATTGCTATTTGGAATTTGTTTCTGCTAGGGAAAATGCACTTTTAAACGAATGAGTAACATAATTTTTATCTTTTCTAGCTAACGACTTTGCTGGGTGCTATTTCTGTGGTGTCTGTGGTGGCATCAGTGCACTACCCAATATGCCTGTTTCTCTTAGGTTCCTCTCTTCTTTCGTATCTTATGATGGTAAAACCAAACACAATAGCATGAAAGCCTTTGCGTGCTAGGGGGCAAGATCTATTTTAGGAATTTGTGCGTTTGCTACCATTTCTTTTGAATGCAAATGTAAACTAATATCATTTGTACTAAGTACAAGGTAAGATAGCGCTATTATTTGTGCTATGGGTGGAGTCGGTGGCAGCGCTATGGGTTCTTTTTAGAAGCTGCTAGCCGCGCTGAGCATTGATGCGTTTACCAAATCGGGTAGATTTATCGGGCTTAAAGCGACAACTCACATTATTTAGAGATAGATGGAGGAAATTGGATGTTTGTAAAATCACTAACTTCAGGGCTCGTCTTAGTGTCAGCCTTAGTATTGGCTGGTTGTGATCAATCTAAAGAAAAGGCAGAAACTTCTGCACCGGCAGAGAAACAAACGATCACTATCGAGCACGCTCAAGGTAAAACAGAAGTTCCTCGCCATCCTGAAAAAGTGTTTGTTATGAGTATGGAAACACTGGATATTATGGATGCCTTAGGCGCCCCAGTCGCTGGCCTACCAAAAACAAACGTTCAATTACCTGAATTTTTATCTAAGTATAACTCCCCGGATTACATCAACGCAGGCACACTATTTGAACCTGCTTATGAAGTGCTGAGCAATGCACAACCTGACTTAATTTTAGCTGGTAGCCGCGCTCGCGACGCATACGACAAACTCAGTGCTGTTGCGCCAACTATCTCAATGGATATTGATAATAAACGCTTTATTGATAGCTTAACTGAACGCACAACTGAATTAGGTATGCTATTCGGTAAGGAAGAACAAGCTAAAAAGCTGGTTTCTGATTTCAAAGAAAAAATTGCTCAAATCAAACAAAAAACACCAACCGCAGGTAAAGCGATGGTGATCTTAGTGAGTGGCGGTAAGATCTCTGCTTATGGTCCAGGCTCACGTTTTGGCTTCATCTTTGATGAATTGGGCTTTGAGCCTGCTTATGTCTTCACTGAAGATACAGGCAGACATGGCAACATTGTTAACGCAGAATTGCTAGTCAAACTGAATCCAGATTGGTTGTTTGTCATTGACCGTGATAGCGCAATTGGCCGCACAGATGCTCAGCCAGCAGCCCAAGTTTTAGACAATGCGTTAGTAAGAAAAACATCGGCATGGAATAAACAACAAGTGACTTATCTTGATCCGTCTGCCGTTTACATCGCTGGTGGCATTCAAACTTATTCTCAGTTAATGGATGATGTTAATAACGCATTAGAAAAAAACCAAACAAACTAATCAATGAAAACGCTTTATCTTTTTTTTGGAATTATCGCCTTATTGGTATTAGCGGTGATGAGTTTGTTTATTGGAGCGGGTGACGTGTCACCCGTTTCACTTTTCACCGATCCAGAGATGCAAGACATCTTTTTTATCAGTCGTATTCCTCGAACTATTTCCTTGATCCTAGCAGGCAGCGCTATGAGTGTTGCTGGGCTTATCATGCAACTCCTAACCCAAAACCGTTTTGTTGAACCCTCGTTGGCGGGAACAACACAGTCAGCGAGTTTGGGTTTATTATTTGTGATGATACTGTTCCCTACCGCCGATATTATGACCAAAATGGTAGTGGCAAGCGGGTTTGCATTGCTGGGTACAATGCTGTTTATGATGCTGTTGCGCAGGGTTATCTTAAAATCAGCGCTGATTGTGCCGCTGGTCGGCATAATGTTAGGAGCCGTTATTAGCGCACTGACAATCTTTACCGCGTATTCATTTGACCTGCTACAGTCATTAAGTGCTTGGATGAGCGGGGATTTTTCTAGCATCATTCAGGGGCGTTATGAGCTTTTATGGCTAGTCGGTTTACTCACATTACTTGCTTGTTGGATTGCGGATAGTTTCACGGTTGCGGGTATGGGTCGTGAGTTTGCCATCAACGTGGGGCTAAATTACCGTAAGGTAATGACAATTGGTTTATCGATTATTGCACTGATAAGCGGGGTTGTTGTTGTCGTTGTCGGAGCATTGCCATTCTTAGGACTGATTATCCCGAATCTCATTAGTTTAATTATGGGAGACAATATTCGTAAAACGCTGCCATGGATCTGTATTGCTGGCGGAGGGTTAGTTTTACTCTGTGATATTGTCGGTCGCTTAGTCCGTTATCCATTCGAAATACCTGCAAGTGTGATTTTAGGTGTTATTGGCGCCATTATTTTCCTTTTTTTACTGTTGAAGCAGCAGCGTTATGCAAAAAGTTAATGCATCAGTGGTGTTACCCAAAAAAGGGATGACACCATTACAAAGAATATGGCTATTACTGGGGCTGTCGGTTATAGCTATTACACTTTTTATGACTATCAATCTTGGCAATAACCTTGCTTATATTTTGCCACACCGAGGTTATATGGTGCTGACGATGATTCTGGTCGCTTTTGCTTCTGGAGTCTCGACCGTTCTTTTTCAGACCATAGCCAATAATAAGATATTGACGCCCTCTATTATGGGTTTAGAGGCGTTATTTATTTTATTACAGTCAATCTTTGTGTTTTATACCGATAGCTTCCCTGCATCTTGGTTGCTCAATATTGGGAAGTTTTTGCTAGAGTCATCGCTACTCGTTCTATTCTCCGTATTACTTTATCGCTGGTTGTTTGTTTCAGCTAAGTTGAATATCAACCTCGTTTTGATGGTTGGTATTATTCTTGGTACGTTATTTAAAAGTACGGCGACGTTACTACAGCGGTTGATGGATCCGAATGAATTCTCGATTCTACAAAGTCGTATGTTTGCGACTTTTACACGAGCGACCCCTGAGCTGATCTTCTTTACTTTAGCAATTACGCTAGTCGTTGGTATTTTGCTGTGGCGTATGCGCTATTGTTTCGATGTTTTAGCTCTCGGTCAGGCAAATGCGATCAATTTAGGAATTAACTATCGCCATAAAGTGACGGTGATTTTATTACTGATATCGATATTAGTGGCGGTATCGACAGCATTAGTAGGGCCATTAACTTTCTTAGGGTTAATGGTGGCGAACCTTGCTTATTTTATTAGTGGTAGTAGTCAGCACCGTTATCTGTTGCCCGTCTCTTTCTTATTAGGAGTGATTGCGCTTATTGGAGGGCAATTGATCCTTGATTACGGCTTGAACATGGCGGGTACGCTATCTGTTGTGATTGAGTTTATCGGCGGCATATTCTTTATTTATATGGTGTTAAGAAGGTTTTAGTATGATTGAAATTAATCAGATATCGAAAAGTTATCAGGATACTAAGGTCTTAGATAACATCACAACAACGATTAAAAATAGTGGTATTACATCGATTATTGGGCCTAATGGAGCAGGTAAGTCGACGCTTTTATCAATCATTGGGCGCTTATTAATGGCCGATTCTGGGCATGTGAAGGTTAATGAGCTAGATGTCGTAAAAACGCCAAGTGATAAGCTAGCGACTTATTTGTCAGTGTTGCGACAAGAAAACCAGTTCGCAAGTCGATTAACCGTTGAAGAGTTAGTTGGTTTTGGTCGCTATCCTTATACAAAAGGGCGTTTAACCCTTGATGACAAAAAGAAAATCGATGAGTCACTCGAATTCTTAAATTTATCTAACTTGCGTCATCGTTATTTGGA
Organism: Providencia sp. PROV261; assembly: GCF_028477945.1. NCBI lineage: Bacteria > Pseudomonadati > Pseudomonadota > Gammaproteobacteria > Enterobacterales > Morganellaceae > Providencia > Providencia sp. PROV261. The sequence continues at coordinate 40,713 of NZ_JAMPMC010000025.1, forward strand.
TGAGCTATCAGGTGGTCAACGGCAAAGAGCCTATGTGGCGATGGTTTTATGTCAAGACACTGAATATGTGCTGTTAGATGAACCACTCAACAACCTTGATATGAAGCACGCGGTCATTATGATGAAATTGCTGCGTCGCGCGGCAGACGAGTTAGGCAAAACGATTATTTTGGTGATCCACGATATCAATTTTGCCTCTGTCTACTCCGACCATATTATCGCTATGCGAGCAGGGAAGTTAGTTTATCATGGGGCGCCTAATGACATTATGAAGGTCGATATTATCGAAGATATCTTTGATACTCCTATTGAGATTAAATCTGTCGATAATAAATTGATAGCGATGTATTACTAAACGAAGTCATTTTATTTTTATAAAAAAATAGCCTCTATTGCTTGTTAGCATAGAGGCTATTTTATTGAGCTATATATCAAACGCAGTAGCAAAGCTACAAACCATTCACGCGCCATTCCAATCACTCTTCACCTAATTAGCATAAGTGAAGAGTGCATCCAAATCCTGCGTAAAAGCGTTTTATATTACTCGCTAAAACGAGAAAGTCTGTATGGACGTGGATCGATGATAGGCTTAGTATCCATCAATAGATCAGCAGTCAACTGTCCAGATGCAGGACTTTCTGTCATACCCCAACCTGTTGCGGTGTTGATAACAAGGCCAGGGTATTGTTCGATTTTCGAAATGATTGGGATCTCATCGTCAGTTGGGCTAACAGTGCCGCCCCAACGCTCAACCACTTTAGAGTCTTTAAACACAGGGAATTCATTTCTAAGTCTTTCTAGAACGCCATCCAAGTGCTCATTGTTTGGTGTGTTAGTTGCGGTACGGAACTCTTCAAATGGCGTTTTCTCATCCAGCTTCCATGAGGTTGCCATGGTGAAGGAGTTAAAGAGATCTTTACCGATTGAGAATTCTAATGGCAGCTCTCCGCCTCCGAGTAGGTGTAAAAAGCGAGGGCCTAGCAGGAAGCTATCTTTAACGATAGAACTGGTAAAGATACGTGGTGCTACCGCATAAGTACCATCAGCTTGTTCACGGAAGTGAATACCGTTTGGTAGATGCACGTTACCTCTCGGTGCACCAGGCACGCCAGTAATACGCTGTTGAGATAGGTAAACGTTCAGTGTAGGAACATCAACGCCTAGGTTACCCATAAATAGGCGAGACCAGATACCACCAGTCAGCACTACGTTAGAAGTTTTGATGGAACCTTTTTCGGTCACAACGTCGGAAATCTTACCGCCAGCGGTTTCTATGCCCCTTACTGCACAGTTGGTATAGATGCGGATCCCGATTGATTTGGCGTAGTTAGCCATGGTTGGTGTAACCACTTCTGGGTCGAGACTACCTGCGTCTTCTTCAAATCCACCGATTTTCCATGGAGTTTGTGCATTAGGTAAGCGTTTTGCCAGCTCTTCACCTTCGATCATGCGAGTTCTTAAAGGTGTATCAAAACCTGGGTTTTCTGCTGTCTTTTTGATCCACTCTCTGGTGAGTTCTAGATCTTTTTCGCTAGAAGGAACTTCAACACGGCCTTGAATGCGGTAACTTGTATCAGCACCGATTTTTTCATTCATGCCAGTCCATAAAATTTTTCCATAGTGGTGTAATGGAAAAATTTCTGGGGAAGTTTTGTAGCTAATAATTTGGCTATAAGCACGGCCTGATTGTTCGCCGCCTACAACGCCTTTTTCACAAATAACAACGTTCATCCCCCTTTCGGTGAGATTAATTGCAGTCATAATACCTTGAAGGCCTGCACCGATAATAACGGCATCAGCGGATTTTGGTAATGCACCTTCTGTGCCTGCTACAGCAGGAACACGAGATTTGGTGGACTCAAACCGACCTTCTCTGCGGATCATTGGAACAACCGCAGCACCACCTGCGAGAACACCCGCAGCACCGACCCCTAAAAGTAGTTTTCTTCTCGAGATTTTCATCTATAACCTCAATAATAACCTTAGTTTTTATATAGTAAATAATTACAATTTAAGATAATCATATTATCATATTTCATGATGTTGTTAACTATGGTTAATATTTGTTAACAAAAGTAAGAGAAATGTGAATATTCATAATCAGAAATAATCAAGCCTGTAAGGGGTTTGCGAGCTATTTTAATAAAATTCAATCTTTTTAAGAGGGCAGAAAATAAAGTGAAATGTCAGATAATGTGTACAGTGATTTTTTAATCAACTTAGATGCGGTGGATATTTGTTTCGTAGAGTGAGTAATTAGCAAAAATACTATAATGAGCCAAGTGTTAAACAATGCTATATTGTGTGGTTAATAAGGGTAGGGGAATGAAATATCCGATTTTATGAGGGTTGGTGGTTATCCTTCTTTTTACTCTTGAAAGGTTAAATAGATAAAATACGTATTAGTTTAAAAACATTTAATTAAATATCTAAATGTTTGTGTTTTTTATATTGTCGTTTTTTTGAACTAAATTCTCAATTTTTTCAGTAACAGGAAAATTCGTAGCGTCTTTTTAGGTTTACACTATTTTAAAATAAAGTTGAAAAAATATATTTTGTTATTGAAACGCCTATTAGGAATATATTTTACCTCTGATTTATCATTAAAAAACATGAAGATATGTTTATCTTTGTGTCTGTTGATAAAATAGTCAAAGACGAATTCTTATCCAGTTTAACCCTTTCAATAACGACTGTTACTAATAATAATCCTAAATTTGTTTATTTTTTTAGTCACACATAGTGGTAAAAGTAAAATATACGACTAAGCTGGTTAAAGTGTTATCTAAATAAGTAATCCTTACAATAAATCAGGTTTTTTATTTAGGTAACAGTTTGAGTTATCTATTTTTTAACCAATTGGCATACATAGTTTGTGCTTATTATCATCATGCCAGAAAAATCATGGATTAAAAGTTTGGCGAACCCAGTGGGAAATGACAATTAATTTACTTAGGTAGAAGTGCTTATTTAGTATAAACCTCTATTATTGGAGTGTAATTTATTATAGGGCGATTTATTCCTTTTTAGAATTAACTCTCTTTATTTTGGCGCCATTGAGTGGCTTGAGCTGGACGGAATAGGTCTCTAAATTTTTTCTATTGTGATTGGAATAACGTATTTCATCGCGTGTTGCGCTATTTTTATCTTTAATAAAGTGTCTGATATATTGGCTGAGTGATGGTGGTGTGGCGGGAGCAGGCTCTTTATTATTGCTACCGTTCGCGTATTCGTGGAAAATTTTTTGTATAAAACTTGCGCCATCAATCTCCAAGATCAATAGAAATTTATACAGTAAATCAATTGTGAGTGGCGTTATCCCGTTTTCATAGCGAGAAATTTGTTGCTGGCTGATCCCCATTAATTTGGCTAATTCTTTGCCCGTGATTTTCTTCTCCTTTCTTGCCTTGCGTAAAAAGTAACCCGATAGTGTACTGAGTTTGTTTTCTTCCATTATTTAGTTTTCTACTCATCGCCTCTATTTGGGCGCTACTATAACGAGTCTGCTGTAGGTGTAAAAATGTTTATACCTAATAAACAGTGATTTTTGATAGTTTATAACTATTGTTATATTTATTTTTATTGAAAATGCTGATTTACACTATTGGTATTCACGTAAATTTTTGGAAAATTGAGAGCTTAAACCTATGAAAATATCGTCATTTTAAGAAGGTTATTTTATTTATATTTCGAATTATGACGTAAAAAGAGTAAATGTGTTTACTAATTTGTTCTATTTGAAATAGTTAATTGTCACCTAAAATGTTTCATTTTGTTACATTCTGTCAAAGGTTTGACGGCTATTTTAGAGATAATTTCATATTATGAGTATTAATTTCCTAAGTTGAATTACGTGATTGCTGTTAAGTGAAGCTGATTATTCATTTCCAGTGGGAATTTGTGCGAAGAAATTGGCGTAGTCGCTTGAGCATATTTGATGCAGAATAACGTTTAAGTCAGATAAAGGTTGTTGTGACCAATCAGCGCGAATATCAATATCTGCATATTGGCGACGGTGCCATATTTTGAGTGCCGCTGAACGAATTCCTCGATAATCACCTCCCGCTTTTTCACCCGCTTTCATTGCCATTAATAGCCTATTTGCTAGCGCTAACTCTGAGTATTTATGGTAGGTATCGTATAGCGCGTGTAAAACATGCTCTCCTGCGAGCATATTACCTGCAATCGCTAAATTGGTTTCAGATAAGCCACCACACCAAGGTAAACATGCCTGTCCTGTCCAATGCGCACTGGTGCCTTGTTTATCAATAATGATCAATTGCCTTAATGTGGGGGCGGCATCTTTTTTAAGCAAAACATCTAAACAGGTTTTAGCTGGCATAGCCTCTCGAAGGAATTCAACTCCGGTTATACCTGCCATGGGGTTGGTCATGGCTTGTGTGGCAATCGCACCATGATAACTTGCCCCATGGAGAACTAATGCCCCTACTGCGGGACCACCTGTTGCGGTTATTGCTCCAATTTCCCCCGTTTTTGCACAACGAGCGACGATAGAAAAAGTCATTTTACACCTCATAAATTAGACACCGATCAAATTTATCATTATAAATTATTGCGAGAAAGTTAATTTATCATCATAAATAAAGAAAAAGAGAATAATTTTAACAAAATTGACACATATCACAGCATCGTCACCACACCAGGGAGAACAAATATGGGCATGTGTTTACGCAGATGGGTAGCCACAGTTTCACTTCTCTTCGCTTTTTCATTTCCGCTATGGGGCGATGAAAACAGCCATGTATTGTTATTAGGGCAAGTGGCTGAACCGCAATCATTAGATCCTCAGGTGGCGACGGCTGCCAATGATTCACGGATCTTGGTGAATATTTATGAGGGGTTGGTGCGCAATTCTGATGGTTCATTAAAGCTTGAGCCTGCACTGGCCGAATCATGGAATGTGAGTGAGGATGGACTGACTTACACATTTCATTTACGCAAAGGGGTTCGCTTTCATGATGGATCACCATTAGATGCACAAGCGGTTAAGTTTACGTTCGAACGTATGCTTAATCGTGAGCATCCTTACTATCATACAGGGCCTTTTCCTTTATCATTTTTCTTTTCTGTTATCGACAACATTGAAACGCCCGATAACGCCACGGTGATCTTCCGGTTAAAAGAGCCGTTTGCCCCTTTTTTATCCAATCTTGCAACCCCCGCAGGTTTGATTGTCTCGCCAACCGCCGTTAAACAATACGATAAAAATTTTGGTCGCCATCCAAGTGGGACAGGGCCTTTTAAATTTACCGAGTGGACGGCGAATCAGCGTGTTGTTGTGGAAGCCAATGATCAGTACTGGGGAGGGCGACCGTCACTGCAATATGTGGTTTTTCGCCCAATAACTGACGCTAATACTCGCGTGGCTGAAATGCTGTCGGGAGGGATTGATGCGATGGTTGAAGTGCCCGCGGATAATGTACCACTGTTTGCCTCTGATAAACGTTTTCACTTGTATCAAGCAACAGGCCCGCATGTTTGGTATGGCATGTTGAATGCATCACGTCCACCATTTGACGATGTGCGTGTCAGGCAAGCCGTGAATTACGCAGTCAACAAACAGAATATCGTTAAATATATCCTTCAAGGCTCCGCAGATGTTGCACAGGGGCCAATCCCTTCAGCTTTCGATTGGGCGTTTGATCCTGAAACGGAGGCTTACCCTTACGATCCTCAAAAAGCGCGTGAATTGATTAAAGCGGCGGGAGCAGAAGGGCAAAAAATTATTTTTTATGTCACAGAGGGAGGATCTGGCATGTTGGATCCGATCCCGATGGCGACAGCGATTCAGGCCGACCTAAAGGCCGTTGGGCTGTCAGTTGAAATACAGACTTTTGAGTGGAATACCTATTTATCAAAGGTGAATTCAGGGCTTAAACAAGCACATATGGCGGAAATGGCATGGATGACGAACGATCCTGACACCTTACCCTTTTTGACGCTGCACTCTGGATCATGGCCAGAGAAAGGGGGATTTAATTCTGGCTATTACGCGAATAAACAACTCGATAGCTTATTAGATAAGGCAAGAGTAACAAACGATATGGCTGAGAGGGCACGGCTTTATCGGCAGGTACAAAAGAGAGTTCACCAAGATGCGCCATGGCTGTTTGTGGCAAATTGGAAGCAAAATGCGGTCGCCAGTGCGCGGATCAGTAATTTTAAATTACAGCCAAATTTTAATTTATTGCTTAAAGACGTTCATAAAGATTAACGGATCAATTGGCTTAATTTCACGGCATAACAAAGTAGCGAGCCTTTACTCGGCATTAAAACGGTTACGACGGGAAGATTTACTGGGGAAGAACCTATGTGGCTATATTGTGTTAAACGAATTTTAGCGACGATACCCATTTTAATTGGGCTCACGCTTATCGTATTTTTCATCATGGCGTTGATCCCTGGTGACCCCGCTCAAGCACTACTCGGGCCATGGGCAACACCAGAGAATGTGGCGCGGGTAAAACAGGAACTTGGTTTAGATAAGCCGCTATATCAACAATACTTTATTTGGATAAGTAATTTATTGCAGGGGGATTTTGGACGCTCATTCGTACTCAATCGTCCTGTCACTGACGAGGTATTAGAACGTTTTTCAGCCACCTTAATTCTTGGGGGCAGTGCGCTGTTGCTCAGCTCTGTTTTAGGGTTGTTGGCAGGCATTATTTCGGCGATCCGTCAGTTTAGCTGGAGTGACAAAGTGATCACGCTAGCCGTGTTACTGGGCATTTCGATGCCATCGTTTTGGATCGGCCTATTGATGATCATGCTGTTTGCGGTACAACTGCAATGGTTTCCTGCGTCAGGGATGTATTCGATTTGGCAAGGCGGTGGGTTCGGTGACCTATTGCACCATCTTGTTCTGCCAGCAGTGACGCTCTCTTTAGTCGCGACAGGGGTCATTGCTCGATTAACTCGTACTGCGATGTTAGAGGTCTTGCGCTTAGATTTTATTCGTACAGCTCGAGCAAAAGGACTTAGCGAACGCAAAGTTATTTTTCGTCATACTTTTCGTATGGCGCTCGTGTCAGTGATCCCCGTTATTGGGATTCAGGCTGGTTTTGTTCTAGGCGGTGCTGTCTATATCGAAACCGTATTCCAGTGGCCGGGGCTAGGTGCCATGTTGGTCAAAGCGGTTGCGACACGTGATCTCTTTTTAGTGCAGGGCGGTGTTTTAATTGCAGCAGCAGCCTATGTATTTATTAATTTGTTTGCTGATTTGATGCAGGCACTTTTGGATCCGAGGTTAAAATCATGAGCCAAATTACTACACCGGTTATCCAGCCACGTTATCGCCAATCAGCTTGGTCTTTGTTAATGACCAATCGTTTAGCTGCATTAGGGCTAGCGATCTTATTGGTCATTATGTTGTCAGCATTACTAGCACCTTGGCTGCCACTGCCTGATCCCGATAAAACGGATCTCATTAATCGATTATTACCTGTTTTTTCTTCGGGTCATGTGTTGGGAACCGACCATCTTGGGCGTGATATTTTGTCACGGTTATTATGGGGAACACGGGTATCACTGCTTGTGGGGATCTCTGCGACGTTAATTGCAGCCGTATTAGGTACGCTAATTGGCTTAATTGCCGGCTATGTTGGGCAGCGAACTGATACCCTATTGATGCGTTGCATCGATATGTTAATGGCTTTTCCTTATATTTTACTGGCATTGGCGATTGTCGCTGTACTTGGGCCGGGCTTACTTAATGCGTTATACGCGATAGCTTTGGTTAATATTCCCTTCTTTGCACGTAATATTCGAGGGCTAACAGTAGGCTTGCGCGATCGTGATTTTATTCAGGCGGCAAGGTTATCAGGTAAAAACCATATTCAAGTTCTATTAACGGAAGTTTTACCGAATGTATTGCCTATTATTGTCGTGACTATGTCAACCACGATAGGGTGGATGATTTTGGAAACGGCGGGGTTGTCGTTTTTAGGGTTAGGAACACAGCCGCCGAATGCCGACCTAGGATCAATGCTAGGGCAAGGTAGAGCACAGATGTTCGTGGCGCCCCATGTTGCATTAGTGCCCGGCATTATGATTTTTCTTATCGTCATTAGCTTTAATTTATTAGGTGATGGCATTCGCGATTTACTTGATCCAAGACTCAAATCAGGGGCTTTGCATCGCTCGCAACCAGTGACAGAAACCGCACGTATTGATATTCCAGCACGTACGGAAGGCAGCAAGGCGGTGTTAGAAGTGAAGTCACTGTGTGTTGGTTTTCGTCAAGGGCCTCTATTGCGCCCAACGGTTAAAAATATCAGTTTTTCAGTGGCGCGTGGTGAGTGTTTAGGGCTGATAGGGGAAAGTGGCTCTGGTAAAAGTGTTACAGCACTGTCCATTATGGGGCTATTAGCTTCCCCGCCAGCGGTGATCACCGGTGGTGGGATCTATGTTAATGAAGAAGAGATGTTGTCATTATCTCTATCGGCGTTACAGCAACGCCGTGGCGCTAGAGTCTCTTATATTTTTCAAGATCCGTTGACGACACTGCATCCACAGTTTTCGATAGGTGCACAATTACAAGAGGCGATCACCGCTCACCAATCCCTTTCCGATCAACAAGCGAAGAATAAGGCGATTGAGTTACTTGAGAGTGTTGGTATTCCATCAGCAAAAGAGAGTTATCACGCTTATCCCCATCAACTTTCTGGAGGGCAACGCCAACGTGTTGGGATTGCCATGGCTCTTGCGAATGATCCGGTGTTAATTATTGCCGATGAGCCGACAACGGCACTGGATGTCACTGTACAGGCACGCATTTTAGAATTACTCAATAAGTTACGTCGTGAAAGAGGGGTTGCGCTACTTTTTATTACCCATGACTTTGCGGTGATTAACCAAATTTGTGATCGGGTGGCGGTGATGCAGCAAGGCCAAATTGTAGAAACGGGCGCAACACAAACGGTACTTCATCAGCCACAGCACCCTTATACGCGTCGCTTGATTGCCAGTGTGCCAAAACTGGGGGAAGGAAAAGCATTTCTTACCCATGTTGCAGATATTTATAGCGCTAAACCAGACGCGGTGCAGGAGGTGTCATGAATAAGGTCATTGAAGTCAATCAATTGGTAAAAACGTTTGGTCGCCCACCTAACCTTTTTCATCCAACAAGTAGAGAAGTTAAGGCTCTAAAAAACATCTCAATAGATCTTTATGAAGGTGAAACATTGGCGATCGTTGGGGAAAGCGGTTCGGGGAAAAGTACTCTTGCCCGTATTTTAGTTGGATTGGAGCAGGAAACATCAGGGGAGATCCGCATATTGGGAAAAAACCGTTCTCAGTGGCAAAAAAAAGGAACACGAGCCTTCGGTCAAGCTATCCAATATGTTTTCCAAGATCCTGTTGCATCATTGAACCCACGTAAAACGATCGGAGAAACCTTATCCGTACCTTTAAAGTACCTTAAGCAGATGAATAAATCTGAACAAACCCATAGATTACATGAGTTACTCGAGGCCGTAAGTATGCCATTGGATGCGCTGGCATGCTATCCACATGAGTTTTCGGGTGGGCAAGCTCAGCGTTTAGCGATTGCACGAGCATTGGCAGCCGATGCACAGATCCTCGTTCTCGATGAGCCTGTTAGCGCATTGGACGTTTCGGTACAGGCGCAAGTGTTGTTGTTGCTACAAGAGCTAAAAACACAATTTTCGTTATCTTACTTATTTATAAGTCATGATTTAGCCGTCGTTGAATCAATTGCTGACAGAGTGGCCGTGCTCTATTTAGGTGATTTGCTAGAATGTCAGGAAACTCATCGTTTATTTGCTGCCCCTGAACAGAGTTATACCCAGAATTTATTGACCAGCGCGCCAAGGCTCTCTTTTGAGTAAAAGGCGAGTGTGGAGATGAAAAATAGAACAACAGACGACGGCCGGAAGAAAAATATGAACACAGAGAAACAGCCGATGACAGAAACAGGACGAATTAAACGCACGGATGAAATTGTGAATGCGATTAAAGAATCGATCATGGCGGATAATTTAATGCCAGGTGATCGACTGCCACAAGAGAAAGATCTAATAGAGCGTTATAGCGCCAGTAAAAGCACCGTTCGAGAAGCTTTAAAATCGCTAGAAGTCCAAGGGTTGATAAAAACGAAAACGGGGCCTGGTGGCGGTGCATTTATTGATTCTATGACAGAAGCGCGAGCGATGAGTTTACTGTCTAATTATTTGTTTACACGGAATATTTCGATAAAAGACATTTATACCTTACGTAAATTATTAGAGCCTGTGGTGGCAGTTAGCGCTATCGACAATATGGATAATGAAGGTTTTCAAAAACTGTATGACACGATAGCGATTTATGATCATGAGCCAGTTGATGAAGCCGAACGTTGGCAGCAGCGGATGGCCGAATTGGATTTTCACGCTGTTGTTGCGAGCTACTCTGATAACGTACTTTTAGTGTTTATCTGTCATTTTCTTCAACGGTTGCTTAAGGATTTGGCGATTTGCAAAGACATCTACCTAAAGCCTGAACCTGTCGATCGTCGACAAGGGATTGACTATCAATATCAACTTATTGACGCCATGCGCCGTAAAGATGCTCCTAGAGTGAAAGCGATTATGGAAGCGCATATGGCGTATGCGGAACAAGCCATGCTGGCCTTGCAAGCAACCTTACAAGAACGATTTTTAAGTGAAGACAGGTAATGACATGATTGATCAAGATTATCTTAAATCTGTATTAAAGACGCTATTACAAACGCCTAGCCCTGTAGGTATGACAGAGAATGCCGTAGCGCAGACTCATCAATGGCTCGCAGAATTAGGTTTTCAACCGCAATACACCCGCCGAGGTGTGCTACATATTACGTTAGGCAATGGTGAGCCCAAAAGGGCACTAGCGGCACACTTAGATACTCTCGGTGCAATGGTGACACAATTAAAGCCGAATGGGCGATTGGCACTACGTAACACGGGAACATGGGCCGCACGTTTCGCTGAAGGAGCGAGAGTCACAGTATTTTGTGACAACAACCAATATCGGGGAACTATTCTGCCGTTAAAAGCATCGGGGCACCGTTTTAATACTGAAGTGGATACCCAGATTGCCGATTGGGATAACCTTGAAATCCGCCTTGATGCACCTTGTTATAACCATGCTGATTTATTAGCACATGGCTTTAATGTAGGGGATATGGTTGCAGTCGATGCACAGCCTGAGTTTATTGATAATGGTTTTATCGTCTCTCGCCATCTTGATGATAAAGCGGGCTGTGCAGTGTTATTAGCTGCATTGAAATCGCTGGTGGATGATAAAGTACTGCCTGAAGTGGCTTGCCAAATCATGTTTACTATTTCAGAGGAAGTCGGTATTGGGGGAACGCATGGCTTTGGTGCTGAAGTACAAGAACTGTTAGCCATTGATAACTCGGTGTCGGCTCCCGATCAAACAACGCGGGATGATGCGTTAACATTGGCATTTCGTGATAGAACAGGTCCATTTGATTTAGCTATCACACGCCACCTACTTAAGCTGTGCCAACAGTATGATATTCCTCATGTGAGAGATACCTTTAAACACTACCGCTCAGACAGTGCCGCTGCCGTCGATGCAGGGTGGGATATCCGCGTGGCATTGGCTTGTTTTGCACTGGATAGCTCACATGGTTGGGAAAGAACGCACGTTGATTCACTGGTTGCATTAGCCACCTTGGTCAGACGTTATATTGAAAGTGATTTAGTGCCATTACCAGGGCAGTAATGGATTTAGGTAAAAAACGTCAAGGATTTGAAGCGACCCCCAATGATTGGGGGTCTTTTGATTGTATAAGTTAATTAATGGCGGTCATTTAAATACTCAGGCTCTTTAGGCAGCTGGAAGCAGCAAAATAAGCAGATACACAATACAACCATGACATAGATAAAAAAGGCGTTTTCTGCGCCGCTGGCTTTAAATTGTAGTGCAACAGAGGGAGCCGAGCCGCCAAAAATAGCATTCCCTATCGCATATGAGACCCCAACACCTAACGCTCGTAAATGAGGTGGGAACATTTCAGCTTTTACTAGCCCACTAATAGAAGTGTAAAAACTTAACAGCATCATTAAGAAAATCAGTAATAAGGCGATAATGATAGGAGACTGAGCAAAATAACGCATGCCAATCACCATCACTGGGTAGATAAATAGCAGCATGGATAGCGTGAAGGTAATCATTGCTGCTCGGCGGCCAATTTTATCAGAAATAATGCCGAACACAGGTTGAGACAGCATGAACACAAAGAGTGATACGGTCATAATGTAACCAACCACTTTGCTATCAATACCGATGTTTGTGAGATAGGTCTTTGAGTAAACGGTTATAATATAAAAGCAGAGAGAGCCTGCGGCAGTATAACCAACGACTAAAAAGAAAGATTTCCAATGCTGTTTTAGAAGGGCGATTAAAGAACCTGACTCTTTTGCTTCTGATGCTTCATTACTTAAGGTTTCATCAAGGCGTTTTCGAGCAATTAATGAGACTATCGCTGCAATCCCCCCAATGACAAAAGGAATACGCCAAGCACCATCCTGTAGCTGTTGTTCAGTGAGAAACGCTAATAAAATAACACTGAGCAAGCTTGCTAATAACTGCCCTCCGGATAATGTGACATATTGGAATGAAGCAAAAAAGCCCCGTTGTCCTTTAAGGCCGAGTTCACTCATATAGGTTGCGACGGCACCATATTCGCCACCGACAGATAAGCCTTGCAACAAGCGCACGAGTAGCAATAACAATGGTGCAAACATCCCGACTTGCTCATAAGTTGGCAAGGCGGCAAACAAGAAAGAACTAAACCCCATCAAATAAATGGATGCGACCATCGAACGCTTTCGACCATGGCGATCAGCAATCCGACCAAATAGCCAACTACCAATTGGACGCATAAAGAAACTTGCAGCAAACACCCCCCAGACATAGATAGATTGCGTCAGTGGATCCATATTTTGCGGAGTAAGCGCTTTAGTAAAATAGGCAGCAAAAACAGCGTAGATATAGAAATCAAACCATTCCACTAGGTTACCAGAAGCTGCTCCAACAATTCCTCGAATGCATTTTGATCTTGCATTGGCATCTAGCGTTGCATCCGTTCTTTTTACATTATCTTGAGATATTTCCAATTTATCACCACCGCAATATTAGTTAACAATAATTCAACAAATAGCGGTATTTACTTAGTGAGTCAATATTTGACGGTAATGTAAATTAAATATTGAGATCAATATCCTGTTTTTCATGTCATTTTTAGATAACTAACAACACTAAATGTTTTAACTAACTGAGTGTTTTATATGAGTTTTTTTACTTTTTAGCTTATTTGTTACATGCGCTTTATCTTTATTCGGAATACTCGTAAATAAAAATAATTTCATGCTAAGAATATGCGTAAAAATATCATATTAGACGTCATTTTAAATATAAAAAGTAACGTATTTAGATTAAAAAAATAAATGTATTATCGATGATAGGAGAGGAATTATTGAATATTCACTGTTCTGTTTCGATATTGCCATTTAATTTTTTATTTTATTGAAACAGCTAATCTGCATACGAAAAATATCATAATATATTGAAATAAATGATTTTTTAAGATGTTTGCATTCAATGTGCCATCAGCCAAATAGAGTTGGTTTATCGAAAACTCAAATAAATACTAATAATTATCATTTTAGTTTATTGTTTATTGATAAAGTTTATATTATGTATTTTATCATGATAGATATGAATAATCGGTATTTTTATTAACATTATTAGTTTAATTTTTTTGTTAATTATTCTTTAACTTAATATAGACGTTTTGTTTTTAGGTATAATTCACTAAAAATATTATTTGATAAATAAAGCTATCGATATTTAATTCTGATTTCATCTATCAATTTATCATAAAAATTCATCAGTATATACTGCTGTACATATCGGTAATGTTATAAATTATTTATATTTTCAATAGGTTAGTTTGGTTAATAACGTGAGTTATTAGTCTGTTTATTGATGTAAAACAATCTCTTAATTTGATGGGTTGTTATCATTAAATTATCAAAATCTTATTTTTCACCCATGTGATTAATCGTGTCTATTACTGGCAGTACACACCTTAAATATATTTTATTCCGTTTTGTTGGAAGTTTACTTTTTAACATTTAAAGCAAATTAATTGAGTGAGTTATGTATGGCAAATATAAAAGAGAAAGCATCCGTTTTTGCTCCTCTTACCCGTCGTGGCTTTGTTAAGGCCGGAACTATCACGGGTTTGGCAGCAGCGGCTGGAGGGTTCTCTCTACCTTTCAGCGCCTCCGCTGCCGCAGAGCAAAAAACAGCGACACCCACCGGAGAAGAGAAAGTAGTTTGGAGTGCATGTACTGTAAACTGTGGAAGCCGTTGCCCATTACGTATGCACGTCGTTGATGGTGAAATTAAATACGTCGAAACCGATAACACGGGTAATGATGTATATGAAGAACTGCATCAAGTACGTGCTTGCTTACGTGGACGCTCAATGCGACGTCGCGTGTATAACCCAGACCGCCTACGCTACCCCATGATGCGTGTTGGTAAACGTGGTGAAGGAAAATTCAAACGTATTAGTTGGGATGAGGCTTTTGATGTTATCGCTAACAACATGAAGCGCTTAATCAATGACTACGGTAACGAATCTATTTACCTAAACTACGGTACAGGTACGTTAGGTGGCACGATGACAAAATCATGGCCACCGGGTGCAACATTAATTGCTCGTTTGATGAATTGCTGTGGCGGTTATTTAAATCACTATGGTGACTATAGTACCGCGCAAATTGCCGCAGGGCTGAACTATACCTATGGCGGCTGGGCTGATGGTAATAGTCCTTCTGATATTGAAAATTCCAAATTGGTCGTGATGTTTGGCAACAACCCGAGTGAGACGCGTATGAGCGGCGGCGGGGTAACCTATTATGTTGAACAAGCTCGCGAAAAATCGAATGCAAAAATGATCATTATCGATCCCCGCTATACCGATACAGGCGCTGGACGTGAGGATGAATGGATCCCGATTCGACCGGGAACAGACGCGGCGTTAGTGAGTGCGCTTGCCTATGTGATGATCAAAGAAAACTTAGTCGATCAGCCATTTCTTGATAAGTACTGTGTGGGCTACGACGAAACGACAATGCCAGCTGGGGCCCCGAAAAATGCACATTATAAAGCCTATATTTTAGGTGACGGCCCCGATGGACAAGCAAAAACGCCTGAATGGGCAGCTCCTATTACAGGTATCCCTGCTGCACGTATCGTGAAACTCGCCCGCGAGATCGGCATGGCGAAGCCTGCTTATATCGTTCAAGGTTGGGGGCCTCAACGTCGCTCTAACGGCGAATTAGCCTCTCGCGCGATCGCCATGCTCGCTATTTTAACCGGTAATATCGGGATTAATGGTGGCAATACTGGTGCTCGGGAAGGGTCGTACAGCATTCCCTTTGTTCGTATGCCGACCTTAACCAATCCAGTCAAAACCAGCATCTCAATGTTTATGTGGACCGATGCCATATTACGTGGCACTGAGATGACAGCGACCCGCGATGGCGTCCGTGGTAAAGATAAGCTTGATGTGCCGATTAAGATGGTGTGGAACTACGCAGGAAACTGCTTAGTGAATCAGCATTCAGAGATTAACCGCACTCATGAAATTTTACAGGATGAATCTAAATGCGAAATGATTGTGGTGATTGATAACCACATGACAGCCTCAGCAAAATATGCGGATATCTTGCTGCCTGATTGTACCGCATCGGAGCAGATGGATTTCTGTATGGATGCCTCGGCGGGCAACATGTCTTACGTTATTTTT
Organism: Providencia sp. PROV261; assembly: GCF_028477945.1. Lineage (NCBI taxonomy): Bacteria > Pseudomonadati > Pseudomonadota > Gammaproteobacteria > Enterobacterales > Morganellaceae > Providencia > Providencia sp. PROV261. The sequence goes on from NZ_JAMPMC010000025.1 coordinate 56,563, forward strand.
GCTGATCAGGCGATTAAACCTCGTTTTGAAAGCCGCAATATCTATGAAATGACGAGCGAAATTGCTAAGCGTATGGGCGTTGGTGAGCAGTTCACCGAGAATCGAACCCAAGAGGAGTGGTTACGTCATTTATACGAACAATCTCGCGAAGCATTGCCTGAATTACCAACATTTGAAGAGTTCCGCGCACAAGGTATTTTCAAAAAACGAGATCCGAAAGGCCATCATGTTGCCTATCGTAACTTCCGTGAAGACCCCGTTGCGAACCCACTGACGACACCGTCAGGTAAAATTGAGATCTACTCTTCCCAATTAGCTGAATTGCAAAAAACGTGGGAGCTAGACGAGGGAGATGTGATCCACCCATTACCTGTTTATTCACCGGGTTTTGAGCAATATGGCGACCCACTTATGGATAAGTACCCATTACAGTTAACAGGTTTCCACTATAAATCACGTACTCACTCTACTTATGGCAACGTGGATGTTCTGAAAGCCGCCTGCCCACAAGAGTTGTGGATCAACCCACAAGATGCCGCAAAACGGGATCTTAAGCATGGTGATTTAGCCCGCGTTTTTAATGACCGAGGCGAGGTACGTGTGAAAGTGAAAGTCACACCACGTATTGTTCCGGGTGTCGTTGGTTTGGGTGAGGGGGCTTGGTATGACCCAGATGGTAACCGTGTGGATCACGCTGGAAGTATTAACGTGTTAACCACCCAACGCCCATCGCCTTTGGCGAAAGGGAACCCATCACATTCTAATCTTGTTGAAGTTGTTAAAGCTTAAGGATGTCAGTTATGTCAACGCAATATGGTTTTTATATCGACTCAAGTCGTTGCACTGGCTGCAAAACCTGTGAGCTAGCATGCAAAGACTTTAAAAACTTATCTCCGGAAGTTAACTTCCGCCGCATCTATGAATATGCAGGAGGAGATTGGACCGAGCAGGATGGTGTATTTGGGCAGAATATCTTTGCCTATTATCTGTCAATATCTTGTAACCACTGTGATGATCCTGCTTGTACTAAAGTATGCCCAAGTGGCGCGATGCATAAACGTGAAGATGGCTTTGTTGTTGTCGACGAAGAGGTGTGTATCGGTTGCCGTTACTGTAGTATGGCGTGCCCTTACGGTGCTCCACAATTCGATGAAGTGAAGGGGCATATGACAAAATGCGATGGCTGTTATGAGCGAGTGGCAGAAGGTAAAAAACCTATCTGCGTTGAGTCTTGTCCATTACGAGCACTGGATATGGCGCCTATTGAAGAGCTACGTGAAAAATATGGGACTTTAGCGGAAATCGCGCCATTGCCATCGGCAAAATATACGCATCCAAACATTGTCTTAAAATTGAATGCCAATAGCCGTCCTGTCGGAGATACCACTGGGCATCTGGCTAACCCGGAGGAGGTATAATATGGGATCGGGAATTCATGAATGGCCATTGATGTTTTTCACGGTGATAGGCCAAAGCGTGGCGGGTGCTTTTATTTTTATGGCAGCGGTGATACTCAGTGGAAAACTGTCAACAGAGCTTCACCGTAAAGTGCATTACAGCATGTTTGGTTTGTGGCTATTGATGGGGATAGGCTTCCTATTATCCACAACACATATGGGAACACCGTTACGCGCTTTCAACTCATTTAATCGCTTAGGGGCATCATCACTGAGTAATGAGGTAGCGAGTGGGGCGCTATTTTTTGCCTTGGGCGGTTTTTACTGGCTTCTGGCGGTGCTTAATAAAATGCCAGCGGCACTCGGCAAATTATGGCTATTAGTCGTGATGGTCATGGCAGCAGTCTTTATTGTTGCAACATCTCGCGTTTACCTGATTGATACTGTTCCAACTTGGAATAACAGCTATACCACCCTAAATTTTGTCTTAACGGCATTCCTTGGTGGCCCAATATTAGCCGCACTGTTGTTACGTATCGCTGGGTTTGATTTGCAATGTATTCGCCGTATTCCTGCATTGAGTGTGGTTGCATTACTCGTCAGTGTATGTGTGGCAATCACCCAAGGCTTTGATTTGGCAAGTATAGAAACACCCGTACAAAAAGCGGTCGACCTAGTGCCAGATTATGGAATACTCATGGATATTAAAATCGTTGCCATCGCAATGGGATTAGGTTGTTGGATAATGCCATTAGTGGCAAAACGTAACCCTTCTGTGATTAATATGGGGATCGGTTTTTTATTCGTGCTCGCAGGTGAAATCGTGGGGCGTGGTGTTTTTTACGGCCTACATATGACCGTTGGTATGGCGGTTAATTAAACTGAGAAGAAGGCTTAGTGATTTACTGCTAAGCCTTTTAAACTATTTGTGGTTAAATCAAGGCAAACAGCCGTTAAGTATCGAATAATAAGCGAATAAAATACACCATGAGTGAACAAACTTTAAATTCTATCTCTTTGACAGCACGCGTACTCGGTGCTGCCTTTTATTATGCACCGAATGATATCCAAGACATTATCGCATTGCTATCAACGCCACAATGGGCGGAAGAGTGGCCGTATGGCTCTGAGGAGCAAAAGCAGGCGATCGCCGATAAAATGGCAATAATACAGACAGATAATGAAACATTGGATGACGCATATCAGCGGCTATTTATAGGCCCATATGCGTTACCAGCACCACCTTGGGGATCTGTTTGGCTCGATAAAGAGAATGTGATTTTTGGTGAATCAACATTGCAACTACGCGAGTGGATGCAACATAACCAGATTGATATTTGTTTAACGCAAAATGAACCAGAAGATCACTTTGGCTTATTATTAATGATGGTCGCATGGGTGGCAGAAAATAACCCTGCCAAACTCAATGAACTGTTGGCTCAACACATATTGCCTTGGGGTGTGCACTATCTTAATAAAATGCAGGCAGATGCCCATTTTCCTTTCTATGTCGGACTCGCGGAACTTGCCCATTTGACGTTAGTGAATTGGCAGCAATCGCTTGATGTGAAAGCGGCTGAAAAGGCAATTTTCTATCGTTAAATATGATTAAATTTGTGGTATAGCCCTGAATGAAAGGGCTATATCAACATAGCGAATACGATCCACCACTATCGCCCCCGCCACTAAAAATTGGTTATTCGTTATACGAATTGAGACAATGATGAGAATACACTGAGTGTGTTATCTCTCGTCATCATCTTATTTAGATAAATTATTTTTTGTAAAGTATAGGGATAATAGCTATTGAGTCGGTTTAGAATAAGCCGGTTTTTTTCTCTGGTCGTTATTATGGGTAGAGTATGCGTAATCAGTCGTGGATATTATTTGTTATTTTCATTTTTTTATTGATCCCAAAATCATTTGCTCTAACACCGCCACAAAGTACAGAAGATTGGCAATTGGCTGATACCCCACCAACACTCATGCAGATTAAACAGAATGAGACGATTTTTGCGCCTATTGCTGGGGAAATGAAAGCCGTCGCCGAGCTTTATTCTGAACATGGTTTCTATATGTATGAGCCTGCTGGTGATTATCGACCTATGCAGTTTGGTAATGATTATGCTTATGTGAATACAGAAGAAGTATCACCTTTAAAACCACGCTTAAAACCGGAAGACGATAGGTTAAATGACTTAAATAACCCTATCTACAATTATCTGATCACGACACAAAACACATTAGTCTATCGCTCAGCAAAAGCAAACAGCCAGCCAATCGCGATGCTATTTGGTAATTTGCGTTATCCCGTGTTGGATCGGATGATCAAAACAGAAAAAAATGGTGAAAAAACAGCTTGGTTAACCATTCGCTTAGGTGACCGCTTAGGGTATATCAAATCAGATGAGGTTGAGATAGACAAAGGGATACCGGTTCTCACTTATCATCACTTACTCAAAGAAAGTGAGAATAAAAAATTTCAGCATACATCGACGACCACTTCTGTCGAGGCATTTCGCGCCCAAATGGATTACTTGAAGCAGGCGGGTTACCAAACACTGTCATTATCTGATCTTGAGGGATATTTAGATAAATCGGTTAATTTGCCTGCTAAATCGGTGGTGTTGACGTTTGATGATGGCTTGAAATCGGTTTATCGCTACGCGTATCCAATTTTAAAAAATAACCATCAACAGGCCACATTGTTCGTTATTTCTTCGCGTATTAAAAGTGTGCCGCAAAAGTGGTCGGCAGATGGTTTGCAATTTATGAGTAAGCAGGAAATTAAAAGTAGCCAAGATGTGTTTAATATTCAATCACACACGCATTTCTTACATAAGCTAGATGCTCGTAAAAACCCTGTTATTTTTAGTCGCAAAGAGCATACTATTTTCTTAGATTTCCAACGCTCTATGCATGCTTTACAACCATTTACCCGTGAGCAACGTTATTTAGCCTATCCATTTGGTGGTTTTAACCAAACGGCAATGAACGCAGCAAAACAAGCAGGAATGCACCTTGCTGTAACGACTATACAAGGCAAAGTACGCTTAGGGGATAACCCATTGGCATTAAAAAGATTGTATGCACTAAAAACAGATCCTATCGAAAAGTTCGCTCAGATGGTGGGGAACCGCAGTGATAATATCGTCAATAAAAATATTGTGGTTGATAGGTAAGCATAGCGACGAATAATAAAGGAAAGCGAATGCGCTTTCCTTTATGAAATTACGATTAAGAAGCCTGACATGACCATAGCAATCACTAAATAGTATTATTTTAGACTCGGGCTATGATTGAAACGAAGCATAGTTTCTTTAAGTAGTGTCATAATGGTATTTTGCCAAGGCTTAGGCAGTGCTAATGACCAAACTACATCAATATTCCACATAGCCGATGGGCTGTCTTCAATGGGGATAAAAGCCACATCGTGGCGGCTAATATGCCTTGAACTATAAGGAACTAAACTGACTCCCACACCAGCGGCAACCAGTGCGATGATGGTTTGAATATCGCTAGCCTCTTGTACCGGCTCTAATGAGACCCCCTGTTGGCCCAGGAACCGTTCGATTTGATGTGATAGTCCGCTACCTCTTTCTTTACGCAGCGATAAATAAGGGTGCTTTATTAATAGCTGTTTCACGGGGTCATCACTGAGTTGTGATGTCGAAATGGCGAGAGCCAAGGTCTCTTGTTTTAACGGGTGCACTGTAAAATCTGTAGAAAATGCAATTTCAGGACGGCGTAAAAATGCAACCTGTAATTGGTGATTTTCTAATTTTTGCGACATGATATCTGACGGCATATCATCAAAGTAAATCGTTGTCTGTTTTAAATGTTCTCGCAAACGCGCAACGAAAAAAGAGGCTTCTTGGAACGTTGATATGCCAAATCCAACATGAATAGATTTCGGGAATTGGGTACTCAATTCGCTTGCTCGGTTCAAAAGTAGCTCAGCTTGAGATAATACTTGTTGCGCAAAAGGGAGCAGCTTACGACCATTTTCAGTCAGTTGTGCACCATGTCGACCTCGTTCAAATAACGTTATTGAGAGCTGTTGCTCTAACAGTTTAATCTGCTTCGTTAGTGCGGGTTGGGTGATACACAATTGGGATGCAGCCGTATGGTAGTTTGCCGTGTCAGCTAAAACAACAAAAGCACGTAATAATCGGGTATCCATTACGCCTCATCAGTAAATTTATCAGTCATGTTAACTTGTAGAGACCCTGAATGGCGTCTCTACAAGTATATTATCCATTTAAGGAAATGTGCTGCTGTTATTTTGAAATTGCGACAGGCTTATCAGCAAATCGCACACTTCGCGCATCACGCTCATAACCCATTGTTTTTGTCAAAATATTATATAACTCAGGGCGACGGCCTGACATCCAGCGGCGACCAGTTGACATTGGAAGTAAGCTTAAGTCTAGCTCGGCGATCACCATATCATTATCAATAGCATCGCTTTCGTTGATAATACGACCATATGGGTCGATGATCATGGCATTACCTGTACGGACTTCATCGTCATCTAAACCAACGCCATTACTGAAAATGTAAAAGACGCCATTATCATGGGCGCGAGCAGGTAACCAACGCATTAACCAGCCACGACCATGCTCCCCTTGAAAGGCTTCTCGTAATGCTTCAGGATCTTTTTCTCGGTTCTCCCATAAAGGAAGAGGAATTGGCTTCATGCTGTATGGGCTACGGGAATGAGTTCCCCCCGTTTGGTGTGGTGCTAAAATAATATCAGCTCCCATTAATGCGGTTGCTCGTGGGTTCTCGACTAAATTATTATCCCAACATATTAAGATCCCTGCTTTCACTCCCCACGGCGTATCAAACACAGTGTAGCTATCGCCTGAATGAATACTTGGATGCTCAAAGGCATGTAATTTCCGATGGGCGTGATACGTGCCATCAGGCATACAAGCAACCCAAGTATTATAGCATTTATCATCTAAGCCTTTTTCAATTAACCCCACGCCAATGATCATATTAAGCTCTTTTGCACGTTGGCGGATAGGTGTTAATGATGGGCTATCATGTAAAGTTTCACTGAGCTGATAGACAGCTTCGCTAGGCAGCTTAGGCACGTGCCAATAACCTGTAATGCACATTTCTGGCAGCACAAGTATTTGCACATCTTGAGATGCGGCCTGATCGATAAATGCATGGATCTGTTTTAGGTTATAAGCCTTATCAGAGGCTTTATGTTGGAATTGTACGGTGGCGACTCGAATTGGTGTCGACATAGGGTATCTCCTCTCTTACGATGAGTAGATAACACCATATAATTTGAGCTAGGTATAATGAGATATTCTCTTATTCGATAACTAATGGTTATTAAATGGCTTCCGCACAAAATAGCGATTTATTTTCCATGATAGTGAAAAATGATCAGCCAATTTTTACTCCAATCTTATTTAGAAGCATAGTATTTCACTCTATAAGACGGCCAAAGCTATTGGATTTTTTGTTGCTTTATCTGTAAAGGCATCGATAAAAAAATATTTCAAAGAACGTTAGCATTAGTGCTAGCTTAAGAATAGATTGTTTTATATCTCTCTATTCTCTCTATCAATTTTTAGGTTTTAAGTCAAACTATCTAATAAACTCAGGATTAACGTTTTTTGAGCTTATTGATGGTTGATAACGAATAGTCTTTTTGTGCTATTTAACGTCAGCCAAATATAGCTATTACAGCAAATAGAAACATTCAATATTACTTTGTTACACTTAGTAAAAACTGTATGTTGTTGATTATAAGGGGTTATATATTTTTTCACAAGAGAGGGTATTAGTAAAAACTACTAATAAGTTTACTTTGTATCAAATGTAACGATTAAAAACCACCTAACCCCTACTAAAGGAAGTTAAAATGCAAATAAGAGCAATAAAGCGGATGTTTAACATATTTTATACTCCTATACCGAGTATGATTTTGCTACTAAATTTTTTACTTGTTCACATAAGATAAAATAAATAAACCACTGGCGATGGTAAAATAATTAGAATCTAAAAAGAATGATTAAATTTGAATTTTTGAATATATTTTATAAATTATTCTTATATTTCAACAATAAAAAATCATTATTGAGTATAGTTGGTTAGTACTCTTAATTCGTTATTAATATTCTATTCTTTTCTATGTTTACAACGGTGGTGGGTAAAATGAATTAATGTTAAATATCATCCGTTTAAAATAGATTTATTATTTTAGGAGGATAATAAAAACATAATAAAATATGAATAGGTTTATTGAGGCATTGTTCTTTTTTTTAATAGATGTTTTTGATAGGTTTTGTCTAATTTGATTGATCGTATCGATCGTTACAAACAGTTTTACTTTCGAGCAATGCGTTCTATAATCACTCCAAATTAGACCTTTACGATTATCTCTATTTCTTAAGTAGGGATAAATTAAAATAATAATAATAAACAAATGAGCTTTTATTGCTTTATCCATGTCATTATTGACTATTTTAAATTAGGTCGGGTCTTAATAAATGAAAAATGTAAACCAGATCGTTGGTAAAGAAATTCGCAAAAGAAGAAAAGAATTAGGGCTTTCAGGTGCTGAACTTGCTGGATTAGTTGGTATCAGTCAACAGCAAGTTTCACGCTATGAAAGGGGTGAATGTAATATTACATTAGATAATCTTCTTAGTTTGGCTAAAGCACTTGAAACCGATTTGATCTGTTTTTTTAACGATGAAATCTTTTCAATAGAAGGTCGTGTTGAATTAATAAATGACAATGAAATTAAAAATAACCTTGTGAATCATATGGTAGTTAATCATTATCTATAAACTTCATATTACTACTTCATAGCCTTCCTCAGCCACAACATAATAATAAATTTCTGCCTAACGATTTTTATCGTTAGGGAGTTTATGTACGTTAGTCTTTTGTCTTAAATAGGAAAATGAAATGAAATTTGTTAAAACCATATTAGCTACAACTATTGTTGCTTCATGTGCTACTGGAGTTGCAAATGCAGCTATTGACCAAGGAAGTGGTGTTATTAACTTTACAGGTAAAGTCATTAATGCACCGTGCAGTTTACCTGGCGATGGAACAGTTAATGTCGATTTAGGTCAAGTCGCGAATAAAGTATTAGAAACGGGCAATAAATTTAGCCAAAGCGTTCAGTACACTATTGCATTAGAGAATTGTGATCTGGCTGCGGTGACGGGTGCAGACGACAAAGTGCTTTTCCCTGCGGTCAGTAAAGTGAAAGTGACATTCTCTGGTACTCCAGATACCACGAAAAAGGATTTATTGGCTAACACGGGAACATCGAAAGGTGTTGGCGTTCGCCTAATTAACGCAGACGGTGCAGTCATGAAAGTTGGGGATACCAGCGTTGAAATGCCACTGGTGAATGGTGCGAATAAATTAACATTTAGCGCACGCGTTGAAGCAAATGGTAATAAGGTAGAAACAGGTAGTATTATTTCTCAAGCAACTTACGCCTTAAATTACCTATAATTTTTCACATTATACTTAAAGTTATTTTATTATTTATTAAGAATGTAATGGCTTAATGAGTTTTATTACTCTTGATAGTGGTAAAAGCTATTCCGTTTGTTATTTAGATAAAATGTGAATTATTTTGAGTACATATCAGTAACAGGCATTTATTTGCCTGTTGCTTTTCCCCTTGTTTTGATTAGTTTATCTATTTGACTGGGATTATCATGTTTTTGTCGCTTCAACCAAATATGAATAAATTATTATTCTCTATTTTTCTTACACTGTCGGTATCAAGTGTATCTAATGCAATAGAGTTTAATATGAATATTATTGATGCAAAAGATAGAGACAACATCGATCTCAGTCAATTTTCCAATCCAGATTTTGTACCTGCAGGTGAATATCTTACAGACATTACATTAAATGGTCGTAAGTTATCTGGACAATATTTCATTAAGTTTATTGAAGTTAATAAAGACACTTCAGCACTCTGTATTACGCCTGAAATGATAGAGCTTTTTTCCTTAAAAACGAGCATTAGGAATAAAATATTACAGGATAAGCGTAATCAGTGTGTTGAATTGCCTAAATCAATGAACATAAATTATGTTTTCGATAAAGCAAACCAAAATATTCTATTTTCAATCCCTCAAGCTTGGTTGGAATATGATGACCCTTACTGGGTGCCACCATCGCAATGGGATAATGGAATTGCAGGTTTATTAATAGACTACAATCTATTTACTAACTATTCTGCGCCAAAAAATAGCAATGAAACCTTTAGCGCCAGTAGCAACGGAACGACGGGGGTGAATTTAGGTGCGTGGCGTTTCCGTGCTGACTATCAATATCAATATAATCGCTCACAAGGTAAAACAAACCAACGATTTGATTGGACGCAATTTTATGCCTTTAGAGCCTTCCCTGAATTAGGGGCAAAAATTTTATTAGGAGAGTCATATTTAAGAACGGAGCTCTTTGACAGTTTTCGTTTTGTTGGCGCGTCGCTTTTTAGTGATACTCGCATGTTACCCCCTTCGATGCGTGGTTATGCGCCACAAATTTCAGGAATTGCCAAAACGAATGCAATGGTCACTATTACTCAAAATGGGCGTGTGATTAAACAAGCTCGTGTTGCACCAGGGCCTTTTAATATTCAGGACATCACCGAGGCGGTACAAGGTACGTTAGATGTCACCATTCAAGAGGAAGATGGCAGCCAAACACAGTATCAAGTCACCGCGGCATCGCTGCCTTTTTTAACGCGGCAGGGGCAATTTTTATATAAGCTTTCAGTGGGGGAATCTAGCCCATTTGGCCGTTCACAACGTACTAAACCGCGGTTTATTGCAGGTGAAGCCTCTTATGGCCTTTTTAGTCGTACATCCTTATTCGGGGGAGTGATTGCCACGCTTAATAACAACGAATATCAAGCCATTAACGTTGGTATTGGGCAAAACATGAACCAGTTCGGCGCTCTTTCATTTGATATTACACGCGCTAAGGCGAAGTTAAATAATTTGGGGACTTATTCAGGAAATAGCTACCGCTTAAATTATTCTAAACGATTTGAATCCACTAACTCACAGATCACCTTTGCGGGTTATAAGTTCTCGGATAAAGCATTTTTAACCATGCCGCAATACATTGATGCTGCAAACGGCATGTTGGATTTTAGGCGAGATAAAAATGTGTATACCGCATCCTTTAACCAATATATCAGTTTATTGGATGCCACCTTATATCTTAATGCGTCTCACCACCAATTTTGGAATAGTGAATCAACCACGACATTTGGCATGAGTCTGAGCAAAATATTTAACCTTGGTAATATCAGAAATATGTCAGCAACATTGTCATTAAATAAAATAAAGTACCAAGAAACGGATGATAACCAAGCGTATTTATCACTCTCTATTCCGCTAGAAAGTGGCGCCTCTATCAGTTATGACCTGCAATATGCGAATGATGGCAAAGAGTTAAATCAATCAGTCGCGTATTACAGTGAAAACATTAACAACAACTATTGGAGTTTACGTGCTGGGGGCGATAAACGTCAACTTGGCCGAATGGAGCCTAGTATCAGTGGTAGTTATCAGTACTCATCGGCTTATGGTGTATTAAATCTCAATGCGACTGAGAATGTGAATGCTTATCGAGCCTTCGGCGGAAGTTGGTACGGCTCCATGACGGCCACGAAATATGGTGCGGCGCTTCATCGTAATGGTACTAGTAATGAACCTCGGGTAGTCATTGATAGTGGTGATGTTGCAGGAATTTCTATTGATAATGGCCAGTCGGTGACTAATCGCTTTGGTATCGGTGTCGCGACTAATTTAAATAGTTTCTCTAATTCAGATGTGTATATCGATATGAATACGTTACCTGATGATGTTGATGTCAACGACAACATTATTGGTAAGACTTTGACGGAGGGCGCGATAGGTTATCAAACCATTCGAGCCAATCAGGGAAAACGTATATTAGCCATTATTCGTATGGGAAATGGGAAATATCCGCCATTAGGCACCAGTGTTATAGAAGCCAACTCAGGGAGAGAGGTCGGCATTATTGCTGATAATGGGATTGTGTATTTAACAGGGATTACTCCTACTGAGAAATATACCGTTAAGTGGGCGGGTGGAAATGAACAATGCCAATTAAGTTTTACCAATTTTTCTGGAAAAGAACAAAGTAAAGTTTTGATCCCCTGCCTTTAAAGGAAATTGTTATGAATAAATTATATAAAGGCACTGTTTGCCTTTCATTCGTGTTTATCAGTGTGCAAACCGCATTTTCCGCAATCAATATCGATCGCACACGGATCATTTTTCCCGGTCAGGATAAATCAGTCAGTTTAGTTATTAATAACCAAAGTAAAACATTACCTTATCTTGCTCAGTCATGGATGGAAGATGATAAGGGAAATAAGATTGCAGAGCCTTTTACGGTGCTGCCTCCGATGCAGCGAGTTGAGCCAAATACGAAAAACCAAATAAAAATTATTAAAACGGAGGCAATAGATAAATTGCCCCAAGACAGAGAATCGCTATTTTATCTGAATGTCCGAGAGATCCCGCCAGTTTCAAATAAAGAAAACGTGGTGCAAATTGCAATTCAAAGTCGCTTAAAAATGTTCTATCGACCAGCTCAAATTGAAAATAATAGCGATAAAGTTTGGGCGAAAGAATTGAAATATACTCATTCCGGTAACCGTTTATTGATTGAAAACCCAACTAAATATTATGTGACTTTGGGGTATTTAAGTAGCAACACGACCAATAATTTTCCTGATTTTGAAAGCGTTATGATTGCTCCAATGTCAAAGGAAAGTGTCACAGTTCCTACAACGCCATTTAAGCAATTATATACAGGTTATATGGATGATTATGGTGGTATGAAAATGTTGACTTACCAATGTGCTGCGTCTGTTTGTCAGTTGGCTAACGAAAGTAAATAGGTGCTGGCAATGAGAAATTGTTATATATCAATAAGCCTTTGTATTTCTTTGCTGCTAAGTAGCTGGGTTTATGCCGATAGCAGCATGATGAAGGGCGATCTTAATTTTACGGGGCAAGTCATTTCATTGCCTTGTAAGATCAGTTTTTCTTCATTGGATCAAAATATTGATTTAGGACCAATTTCTCTGAATTTCTTTAATGAAATAGGGGATAGAAGCCCTAAGCAAGAGATCAAGTTAAAATTTGATGATTGCATTTTTCCCTCTTTTAATCGTGATGATAGAAAACCGGTTGTTCGGCTAATGTTTATTTCTGAGCCAACAAAAAGCTCAGACCGTGATTTATTTGGCGGCAAGACGATATTAGAAGGATATGGCATCCGATTAATGGATAAAAATGGCAATATTGTACCTAATGGAGAATATCGCAATTACTCTATTTATTTCGATGATAATCAGCAAATTACACTTTACTCAATGTTAGAAAGCTACCTTCCTCGGAAAGACTTAACCATAGGTAATATCAAAGCACAAATTATGTTGAGCATTGCCTATCTTTAATAAGGTGTATAACTCATGATACACAGATTTATTAAGCACAGTGGATTATCGCTTTTATTGTTATTGGTATTTTTTAGCACAAAAGCATTTGCATTAGATTGCGTGGAATATGGTACAGGTGATGTTATTAAACCTCCGGTTCCTGTTGGACAATTAGCCATTCCAGCAGATACACCAGCAAATACTATTATCTGGCAATCAGACCCAATGACGGTGACCGTTTATTGCAATAACGTATTAGGTAACGCGGTTGACGTTGTTCATATGTATTTTAACCCGACCTCCCAAAAGATTGGTGCAGGGCTATTGTTGGGGGCGAATTACAAGGGGGAACAGTTAGAAAGAAATCAGCAGCGTGTCAATTTAGGCACAAATCCTATTCGTAAAGGCCAAAGTGTGACGGTCACTGTGACTTTCACCCTGTATATTAAAGTGACGGGGGTCGTTCCACCATCGGGGAATTATAATGGGGATAACCAATTTACGGTTTTCCAATTTGATGGCAGTGGGGGGATTAATACTACGCCTGGAGCTAAAAACCTAAGATATTCAATTTCAGGATTACGTGGGATCCGTTTTTTGAAATGCGGAGCCGATATTAAAGTGTTTCCAGAATCACAACAAATTGATTTTGGGCAATTAATGGTAACGGATCTTAACCAAGGGAAAGAATTTAAAAAACAATTTCAAGTACAAGCGGTGAAAAGAGGTTGTTTAGATAATTTCTCAATGAATATTAATTTTGAAACGACTGAACAGCTTAATGGAGAATATGCGATTGACTTGAAAAATGGTACAAACTTAACGCTCTTTGACGATAAAAATAATCGAATGAAGTTCAACTATTTCCAGTTTTTCGGTACGTTAGCGACAGGTAGCACTTCAGTAACACGTAATTATACAGCATCAATTAAAAAAGTTGCGCCAACAGTAAATACGGGGAAATTTAATGCCTCAACAGTTGTACGAATAAATTATTATTAGCGACGATACCTGTTTATTTATCGCATCAAAAACGGCGACCATAGAGTAGGTCGCCGTTATTTTTTTGATTATTTAATACACTTTTTACATGTTTGGTCTTGTACCTGTTCGAAGAAATTATTGCCTTTATCATCAACTAAAATAAAGGCTGGCAATCCTTCAACTTCCATTTTCCAGACGGCTTCCATTCCCAATTCAGGGTATTCAAGGCAACTTAAACTTTTTACATACTCTTGCGCTAAAATTGCTGCTGAACCACCAATACTGCCTAAATAGAATCCTCCGTATTTTTTGCAAGCATCAGTAACCACTTGGGTGCGATTACCTTTTGCCAGCATGAGCATGCTACCACCGTGGGATTGGAATAAATCGACATACGGATCCATGCGATTCGCCGTTGTGGGGCCTAAAGAGCCAGAAACTTTACTTTCTGGTTTTTTAGCAGGACCCGCGTAATAAACCATATGATCTTTAAAATATTGTGGTAGTTCTTCACCCTTATCTAAGCGCTCTTTCAGTTTCATATGGGCAATGTCACGAGCAATAATGAGTGGGCCGCTGAGTGAAACACGGGTTGAAACAGGGTGCTTACTGAGCTCTGCTAAGATAGCTTTCATCGGTTGATTGAGGTCGATGTGAACCACTTTAGCTTCATTATGTTGGCGTAAAGATTCAGGGATATATTGGGCTGGGTTCTGCTCCATTTTTTCAATCCATAAACCCTGTTTATTGATTTTGGCTTTGATATTACGATCGGAAGAACATGAAATGGCCAAGCCAATTGGGCAGGAGCCTCCATGACGAGGTAAGCGTATGACTCTGACATCATGCGCAAAATATTTACCACCAAATTGTGCACCAAAACCAAAATGACGAGTTGCTTCAAGTAGGGTGTTTTCTAATTCAATGTCTCGAAATGCTTGGCCGTGTTCATTACCGGATGTAGGCAGATTGTCATAATATTTCGTTGAAGCAAGCTTGGCTGCTTTTAATGTTGCTTCTGCTGAAGTACCACCAATCACAAAGGCGATATGGTATGGAGGGCAAGCAGTGGTTCCTAATGCCTTCATTTTTTCGATAAGAAATGCTGTTAGCTTGTTTGGTTCTAAAATCGTTTTGGTTTCTTGAAATAGTGCCGATTTATTGGCTGATCCTGCGCCTTTATTAACAAACAAGAAATGGTATTCATCCCCCTCGGTAGCAAAAATATCAATTTGAGCAGGTAAGTTAGTACCTGTATTGACTTCTGTATACATATCTAAGGCGGCATTTTGTGAAAAGCGTAAGTTTTCTTGGCGGAAAACATGATAAACACCACGAGATAATAGCTCGGCATCATTACAGTCAGTCCAAACCTGTTGGCCTTTTTTAGCAACAATCGTCGTTGTGCCAGTATCTTGGCAGTTTGGCAAAATACCTTTCGCTGAGATTTCAGCGTTACGTAAGAGTTGTAAAGCCACGTATTTGTCATTTTCACTCGCTTCAGGATCAGACAAGATGGCGGCAACTTGTTTTTGGTGTGCAGTTCTTAGGAAAAATTGAGAATCATGAATAGCCTGTTGGGCAAGCACGGTTAATGCCTCTGGCTCAATTTTTAATATATCCTTACCTGCGAAGGATTCTACAGAAACATATTTATCCGTTAATTGGTAATATTCAGTCTTATCCTCAGATAAAGGATAAAGGGGTTGGTAGAAAAACTCTTTATTAGGCATGTTGTTCACTCACATATCAATTCAATGGAATATCGTTAATAGATTCAGTGAGGGCATATTTATTTTTATAGATGCACTTTAAAGCGGCCCTCAGCGTTATATAAATTGTTAAAGACCAAAATAAGCACACATTAGAAATAATAAATATCGCGTGTCTATCTTGATAAGATGATTATATTCAACGAGATGTGGTGAATAATATGATTTCGATTAATATTATCGATATTACATTTGATTTAAGTTAGAAACTTGCCGAAGGTCACAGAATAATAAACATCGGTTTATTTTGGTTATATGTGATGAATATTATCGGCTATCTATTTTTGACATTCAGTTGTAAAAATGGCATTGAGAATATGACCAAATCGATATCATTTTTATTTTTAATGTTTGGATGTTTTCGATTGTTCTAGCCTATATTTTATTGAACTATAACAAATACTTTGTTGCTTTCTGTTATGAACAATGAAAAGCTAACTTAAGTGTGGCTTTATGTTGTTTTACAATGGCTTATTGCTTAGTGTAACTATGGTTAAGTGGCTTGTTTTTATGACAAAGGGAATTCTTTCATTGCGTTTTCATAATGAAATGCAAACAAAGTACTGAAAATGGCTTTCAATTTACACAAACAGTGTTTATCATGCACCACTTAATGAAATTTAAATGGCGCTACTGGTTTTGGGCTTTGCTGGGGAAGTATGAAGAGTAAATCTCCGATAAGCTTACACAGTCTTTAACGGTAGCGGTTCTATCTGCATTATTCATAGGGATAGAGTGTAGCATAAATGACTGAGACAACCTCTCTGACACCACTCGTCGAATTGAAAGCACTTAATAAAGCTTTCGATGGCAAACAAATTATATCCGAGCTTGACTTAACCATCCAAAATGGTGAGTTTTTGACCATTTTAGGCCCTTCTGGCTGTGGCAAAACAACGGTTCTACGTTTAATTGCCGGCCTAGAAGATGTTGATGAAGGCAAAATTATTCTTGATGGTCAGGATATTACAGATATCCCTGCTGAGCAGCGTTTTGTGAATACGGTATTCCAAAGCTACGCTCTGTTCCCGCATATGACCGTTTTTGAAAACGTTGCTTTTGGTTTGCGTATGCAGAAAACCCCTGCTGACGAGATCCAAAAGCGAGTTGATCAAGCATTGCGTATGGTGCAGTTGGAGGATTTTGCACAACGTCGACCAAATCAACTCTCTGGTGGGCAGCAACAGCGCGTTGCGATCGCCCGTGCCGTCGTTAATCGTCCAAAAGTCCTTTTGCTGGATGAGTCTTTATCCGCACTTGATTATAAGCTACGTAAGCAGATGCAAAATGAGCTAAAAGCGCTGCAACGTAAATTGGGGATCACCTTTATTTTCGTTACCCATGATCAAGAAGAAGCCCTTGCAATGTCAGATCGTATTATTGTTATGCGTGAAGGCAAAATTGAGCAAGATGGCTCGCCGCGTGAAATTTACGAAGAGCCTAAAAACCTCTTTGTGGCTCAATTTATTGGTGAAATCAATATTTTTGATGCAAAAGTCTTATATCGCATTGATGAACAACGTATTCGTGCCAATGTTGAAGGGCATGAATGTGACATTTTTACCACTTTACCTGTCCAAGAAGGCCAATCGGTTCATGTTTTATTACGCCCGGAAGATTTGCGCGTAGAAGAGGTGAACGATGCAGAAAACTATCCCGGTTTAATCGGTTATGTGCGTGAACGTAACTATAAGGGAATGACGTTAGATTCTGTGGTAGAGATGGAAGATGGCAAAATCATCATGGTCAGTGAATTCTTCAATGAAGATGACCCAGATGTAGACCACTCCTTAAACCAAAAAGTTGCTGTAACTTGGGTTGAAAGCTGGGAGGTGGTACTGGATGATCAGGCGTAAACACAAGATCTTACAAAATGTCATTATCACGGGCGTGGTGGCATGGCTATTACTCTTTGTATTTTTGCCTAACATCATGATCATTGGTACGAGCTTTTTAACACGCAGTGATACCAATCTTGTTGATATGATCTTTACATGGGATAACTACATCCGTTTGTCTGATCCCATGTATGCTGAGGTGATGCTCCACTCGTTGAATATGGCGCTGATCGCCACTTTCTTCTGCTTAGTTATCGGTTATCCTTTTGCCTTTATTTTGGCGAAATTACCTAAACGCCTACAGCCTTTAATGCTCTTTTTGTTGATAGTGCCTTTCTGGACTAACTCTTTAATTCGCATTTATGGGCTAAAAGTGTTTTTGAGTACGAAAGGGTACTTGAATGATTTCTTGCTGTGGATAGGGCTTATCGATAAGCCGATACGTCTGATGTATACACCTGAAGCGGTTGTGTTAGGGCTTATCTATATTTTATTACCCTTTATGGTCATGCCGCTTTATTCCAGTATTGAAAAGTTGGATAAGTCTTACTTAGAAGCCGCAAGAGATCTCGGTGCTAACAAACTCCAGACATTTGTGAAGATAATTATTCCATTGACTATGCCTGGGATTATCGCCGGCTGCTTACTTGTTTTACTGCCAGCGATGGGGCTGTTCTATGTTGCGGATCTGATGGGGGGAGCGAAAAACCTCTTGATAGGGAACGTTATTAAGAGCCAGTTCCTAAATATTCGCGATTGGCCGTTTGGTGCGGCAACCAGCATCTTCTTAACGGTGATGATGGGGCTGTTGCTGTATGTGTATTACCGAGCTGCTAAGCTATTGAATAAAAAGGCATATGAAGAATGATCGGTCGCACGTTACGAGGTGGCTTTATGGCCATCGTCTACGCTTATCTTTATATTCCAATTATCATTTTGATTGTGAACTCGTTCAATGAATCGCGTTTTGGGATCAGTTGGCAAGGTTTTTCAACCAAATGGTATGAGCTGTTAATCAACAACGATAGTTTGTTGCAAGCGGCAGGACATTCATTAACGATGGCGATTATTTCTGCCACGTTTGCGACAATTATCGGTACGTTAACGGCAGTTGCACTGTTTCGTTATCGTTTTAGAGGGAAACCCTTTGTCGGTGGTATGTTATTTGTTGTGATGATGTCGCCGGATATCGTTATGGCCATTTCTTTACTGGTATTGTTTATGCTTTTAGGGGTTTCGCTTGGTTTTTGGTCGCTACTGTTTTCACACATTACTTTTTGTCTACCTTTCGTGGTGGTTACCGTCTATGCGAGGCTGAAAGATTTTGATGTGAAAATGCTAGAGGCAGCGCGTGACCTTGGTGCGGGTGAATTTACTATTTTACGTAAAATTATCCTGCCGTTAGCGTTTCCTGCGGTCGTGGCAGGCTGGCTATTAAGCTTTACCTTATCGATGGATGATGTTGTGGTCTCCTCCTTCGTTACAGGCCCTAGCTATGAAATTTTACCGCTGAAAATCTACTCGATGGTAAAAGTGGGCGTTTCCCCAGAGGTTAACGCATTGGCGACTGTATTGTTGATCATGTCGCTAGTATTAGTCTGTTTGAGCCAGTGGGTGATGAGAGATAAATTCTCGAAATAGCTCAAATAATTTTTTGTGTTGTAAATGTCGCGAGCTATTGGGTTCGGTAGCTCGCATACTTAATGCCATTTGGCGAAGAGGGTGAGCTCTAGATGAGCTTATACGATATATATACGCAAGATAATTCAAGCGATTAGCGGCTAAATAAAGTCATTAATGGTCACTTGAAATATGGCGAGTATAAGAAAACACTTTGTTGAGGGATGCTCAGTAATGAAAAAATGGTCCTATCTACTAGCGGCTGGCTTAATGGCTGCAAGTATTGGCACGGCAACCGCCGCAGACGAAAATAAAGACGTACTGTATTTCTATAACTGGACAGAATATGTTCCCCCCGGTTTATTAGAGCAATTTACTAAAGAAACTGGGATCAAGGTGATTTACTCCACCTACGAATCAAATGAAAGTATGTACACCAAGCTTAAGACCTATAAAGAAGGGGCTTATGATTTGGTCGTTCCTTCTACTTATTTTATTTCTAAAATGAGTAAAGAGGGGATGCTACAAAAAATCGATAAACAAAAACTAAGTAATTTTAAAAACCTAGATCCAAATTTACTGTATAAAGAGTTCGATCCACAAAATGATTTTTCCGTTCCTTATATTTGGGGAGCGACGGGGATCGGTATTAATGGTGAGGCCGTCGACCCAGGCTCAATCACCTCTTGGGCCGATTTTTGGAAACCTGAATATAAAAATAGCCTGTTAATGATGGATGATGCACGAGAAGTATTCCAAGTTGCACTCACAAAACTCGGTTATTCAGGTAACACAACCGATCCTAAAGAGATTGAAGAGGCTTATAAAGAGTTACAAAAACTACGTCCAAATATCCTTGCATTTAACTCTGATAACCCAGCAACGCCGTTTATCGAAGGTGAGGTTGATGTCGGCATGCTGTGGAATGGCTCAGCCTTTGTTGCTCGCCAAGCAGGTTTACCGATTGAAGTGATTTGGCCAAAAGAAGGGGGAATTTTCTGGATGGATAGCTTAGCTATTCCAGCCAATGCGAAAAACCCTGAAGGGGCACATAAGTTGATCAACTTCTTATTACGTCCTGATATTGCAGCACAAGTTGCCGAATCTATTGGTTACCCAACGCCAAACCTTGAAGCGAAGAAAATGCTACCACCGGAAATTGCTAATGACCCGTCTCTTTATCCAAGTGAAGAGGTATTGCAAAAAGGGGAATGGCAAAGTGATGTTGGCAATACCAACATTATTTATGAAGAGTATTTCCAGAAGTTAAAAGCAGGACGTTAATCAAACCAAAAGGCACCGTAATGAAGCCCCCAACGTTATGGGAGTACTTCATAATTACGGTGCTTTTTTGTTGTTAATACGGATTATAGCCGATAAAAGTAGATGTTGTTTATTCTTATATCACTCAATTAGTTGGCAACATTTCGGATAACAAACTGGCAATAAGTATCCACCCACGCCTGAATAAATGCTTGGCTTTTCGGCGCAAAATTATGTTGTTCATCAACCATACCTTCAAACCATTTCAAATAACATTCAGGTTGATTCATGGTTGGCATATTTAAAGATGCTAGACAGACACGCAAGTGCTGCTGCGCAATTGCAGTACTGATATTGCCTGTTGATACCCCTAAAATGCCTGCTGGTTTACCATTCCATGAATTATTCCCCGCAGGGCGCGATGCGTGGTCAATCGCATTCTTTAATACACCCGGGATTGAACGGTTGTATTCAGGCGTGACAAAAATAATCCCATCACACTCGGCAATTTGTGATTTAAAGTTAGCGACAACGCTGGGTAGCTGTTTATCGGCATCTTGGTTATATAAAGGAAGCTCACTGATATCGAGAAAGTTAAATGTGAAATGATCAGGGAAAAGCTTCACTAAGGCTTCTGCAACTTGGCGGTTGTATGAGTTTGTGCGTAGACTGCCAACGATGACACCAATTTTATATTGATTCGACATAATTAAACCTTCTCTAGTGTGAATGGATGCTTCGCTGATATATTTTAGCGCTTTATCACTCTATAAAGCCAATTTTGGATATATAAAAACAGCGGGTAATCAAAAGCAGGCAGGTTATTATCGGTTTATAGTACTTATAACTATCTGAATAACTAAAATAAAATCGACCAATCAATCTGTATCATTTTCCATGACGGTTTGGCGACAAAAAATGCGTGTTTAGCAATAAAAGCCTATTTCAATTTTGTGTTAGCCTAAAAGTCTATTAATAACTAAGTTCAGGTAAGGTTTATGCAATTCATTGAATGGGATGATTTTACTCGCGTTGAAATGCGCGTTGGCACAATTATTAAAGCAGAAGTGAACAGTAAAGCTAAAAAACCCGCCTACGTGATGGACGTCGATCTGGGTGAATTAGGTGTGAAGCGCTCAAGTGCACAGATCACTGTAAATTACACCCTTGAAGAGCTGATCGGCAAACGAGTTTTATGTGTTTGTAATTTTGAGCCTAAACGTATTGCCGGTATTAAATCAGAGGTTTTGATCACAGGTGCACCGGATGAAAAAGGGGCGATAGTACTTGCTGAATTTAATCTACCGTTGCCTAACGGGGCATTACTTGCCTAAGTGATCAAGTGCATTTTTCCCCCTAAAAGGGCTATACTCCTCCTATTACCAGTAAAGAGGAGTGCGCTTTTGTTATTGCCTGAATTACATTATCGCCAATATTCCGAAGATGTGATTTCTCATCAACACGATGAGCAATGGCAGGTTGTCTTTGCGTTATCGGGGGGCATGGAAATTAATATGCATCGGCAGCATTTTCTATTAGCGGCGGGAAATGGTGTGGTCATTGCACCTGGTGTAAGTCATGCATTTAGCGGTCTATCAGGCAACCAAAATTATGTTTTAGAGATGCCAAGCACGTCTCCATGGGCACTTGATGACAAAGCAACGTCTTTTTCGCTAACTCCCGCTGCTATTGGGCTATTAAATTGGTTGCAGCGGTTTCCTCAACCCCTCGAACAACATACGACCATTGCAAAATTGCTGCTTGCTCAAATGAAACCTGAAGAGCAGTGGATTGATGGGGTGACCCGATGGATTGATGCACGCTTACATCTTCCACTCAGTTGCCAAGATATGGCGAATGCGTTTTGTATGTCAGTAAGTACGCTACAACGGAAAATTAAAGCGGCGACACAACTCACCGCAATGCAATTACTTGTACAAAGGCGCATGGAAGCGGCTTGCCGCTTGCTGATGACGGCGAATTCAATCGAGCAAGTTGCATTGTCTGTAGGCTATGATTCACACTCGGCTTTTAGCCAAGCATTCCGCCAATACTATGGTAAAACTCCTATGGAATATCGAACAGGAGCTATCAAGTTATCTATTCAGGTTTAAAACGCTGGCGGATATGCGCTTCATACTCACCATGTAAAAAATCAGTATTGATATTCGCTTGTTTAAGTTTGAGCTCTAATAAAGAAAGTTGCTTACTTAGAGGCTGGTAATTAGGATCATCATGAGCAAGCCCTTTTAGCATATCGACCAACGTGAGTGCATCTTTTCGGTACTGTAATTCGGGGGGCAAATACCCTGAGTTTTTTAAAATACGATAACCCGCTCGTAATTCAGGTGGAACTTGGCTATCGTCATCAAGTAAAAGCGGTTGTCCTTCGCCTTTCAGATTTTTTAGCTCACCTTTATTTAACGCTTCTTGAATATGGCGTTCTGCCCAATCATCAATAACAGACATAATGGTTTATTTAGTTGAAAAGGATAAGCTGATTATAACAGCGATGGCATAAAGATAGCTAAAATAGGGAAATAAAAATATTACATGGTTTATTATTCTTTGTGTAATTAGTAGGGAAAACCTAATCATGAATACGGATATTTGGAGGTGATTTTCTACTAAAAAGACCAAAAGTCAGGCTATTTAACGCTTAAAAAGAGAATAAATTACTCAGTAAATAGTGAAAAACTGTTATCTGAACCACATTTTCATTAATTATCGGTGTTTTTTATTTAAAGGGTAAATTAATTATTTATTTAAGTCATGATGACTTTTAATTCTATATTTTATGATTAAATTTTAATAGGGATGGGGTTTCAATCTAAAAATAAATAAATTGTTGAATCAGCGTTATATTTTTGAAAATAGCTAAATGGCAAAACATTGTGTAATGTCCATTTCTCTTGTTTATAAGGAGAAAATATGGAACAAAAAAAACAAGATGGGAGCCGTTTGTTACGCACGGTGGAATGGTTAGGCAATGCCTTACCTCACCCAGTCATTTTATTCATTATTTTAACTGCAATTTTATTGGTCTCCTCAGCAATTGGTCAATATTTTGGAGTCAGCGTTGCTGATCCACGTCCAGAGGGGGCAAAAGGGCGTGCTGCGGATGGGGTTATTCATGTTGTCAGTCTATTAGACGCTGAAGGTATCCGTAAAATCCTTTCTAATGTTGTTACTAACTTTACGGGCTTTGCTCCTCTTGGCACGGTGTTAGTTGCCTTATTAGGGGTTGGGATTGCTGAACGAGCAGGGCTTTTATCTGCGGCGATGCGTTTAGTGGTTATCAAAGCACCGCGTAAGCTAACGACAGTGGCAATTGTGTTTGCGGGGATCATGTCAAATACCGCCGCCGAATTGGGCTATGTAGTACTAATCCCACTGGCTGCGATTATCTTCCATTCACTTGGTCGCCATCCGCTAGCAGGTCTTGCCGCTGCCTTTGCAGGGGTTTCGGGGGGGTATTCTGCCAACTTATTATTAGGTACTGTCGACCCACTGCTTTCTGGTATTACCCAGCAGGCTGCGCAAATTATTGATCCAACCTATACAGTCGGGGCAGAAGCGAACTGGTATTTTATGTTTGCCAGTACATTCCTAATCACTATTTTAGGTTATTTCATCACTGAAAAAATTGTTGAACCACAATTAGGGCCTTACCAAGGTGGCGGTGTTGATGAAGATGAAGATAAATTACGTGCTGATGCTGAAGTAACCCCACTTGAGAAAAAAGCGCTGTTTTGGGCATCGGTGACCTTTTGGGGATTAGCCGCCATACTTGCCCTTATGGTCGTGCCAGAAAATGGTATTTTACGTAATCAAGAAACCGGATTAGTCAGTAATTCACCATTCTTAAAATCCATTGTGGTATTCATTTTTATCTTCTTTGCGATCCCAGGCATTGTGTATGGCTATGTCGCTAAAACCATGCGCTCTGATAAAGATATCGTAGATGCCATGGCAAACGCAATGAGTACTCTAGGATTATATTTAGTTATTATTTTCTTTGCTGCACAGTTTGTTGCCTTCTTTGGTTGGACAAATATCGGGCAAGTGGTCGCAGTGAAAGGCGCCAATTTCTTAAACAGTATCGATTTACATGGTGGTGTGCTGTTTATTGGCTTTATTATTATCTGTGCCTTTATCAACTTAATGATAGGCTCTGCTTCTGCTCAGTGGGCGGTGACTGCACCTATTTTTGTGCCAATGTTAATGTTAGCGGGTTATGCACCAGAGACAATCCAAGCGGCATACCGTATTGGTGACTCGGTAACCAATATTATTACTCCAATGATGAGTTATTTTGGTTTAATTATGGCTATCGTTGTGAAATATAAGAAAGATGCCGGGATTGGTACATTGGTCTCTATGATGTTGCCTTATTCAATCATTTTCCTTATTGGCTGGTCACTGTTCTTTGTGATTTGGGTATTTGTACTCGGACTACCCGTAGGTCCTGGTTCTCCGATTTACTTTACTCCCGCGAGCTAACTTGTTTTAAAGAAAAAGGTAGCGCAACTTCATTGGCTACCTTTTTATTATCTTTGATGGATATAACTTCAATACAAATATCAAACTTATTGAATAAACATTTTTACCGACTTGGTTGGCATATTTATGGCATTAAGGGGGATGGTGTCGGCGTACGTTCATCATTGATAACTTTACCAAACCGAGGGCTACCTTGGTTCCATTCTGCAACGGCTGCGGTGATTTCAGCTTTTGTGCGACCAATAAAATTCCACCACATCAAAACAGATTCATTCAGAGGCTCACCACCTAATAATAGAATGTGGCTATTGGCTGAAAGTTGTAGTGAGACTTGCGACAAGCCTTGGCCTAAATAGATCAACTCATTGTGATGACTGCGCTGTGAATCGATAATCGCATCCCCTTCGATAACAAAAATGCCATATTCAAATTCAGGGCGTAGCGTTAGTGATAATGAGTGATTATTGCGGGTGGTGATATCTAAGCCTAATAAAGAAGAAAACGATAATGTGGGGGCTTTATAAGAATCATACTCCCCAATGAGTAATTGATATTCGATATCTCCAACTGACCATTTGGGTAAAATAGGGTAATGATCAAAGCGAGGGGGCATATCTTTCACGGCTTCTGGTAGTGCTATCCATAGTTGTACGGCATGTAAATGGCGGTTTTCTCCATAGGTATCTTCGGAATGGCTAATTCCTTTACCTGCGGTCATTAAATTTACTTGGCCCGGGCGGATCACTTGTTCGTAGCCTAAACTGTCCCGATGTAGAATTTCGCCTTCAAGCATCCAAGTGAAGGTTTGCAGTGCAGTATGTGGGTGAGGCGCGACGCGCATACCAGCAGAGTCACCTTTAAATACAGTCGGGCCCGCATGGTCGAGAAAACACCAAGCACCAATTAAACGCCGTTGTTTTGTTGGTAATACCCTTGCGACAGGGATCCCACCAACATCTTTAATGCGTGCATGAATGTGCTGGAAATCTAGGTTATTTTTCGGGGTCGGTATGCTCATTTTTACCTCTTATCAATAAAACAGGTTAGTGGCGAATATCTTGGTATTCAGGTGTTTTATCAAAAATAGCTTTGGCGAATGGGCAAAGAGGAATAATTTTACGCTTTTCAGAACGCATTCTTTCAACGACTTTTGCGACCAATTGTTTGGCAATACCTTGCCCTTTTAAGCTTTCATCAACGACGGTATGGTCAATAATAGCGAGTTCGTCTCCGGTATAGACAAAGGTAATTTCAGCAAGACGAGTCTGTTTATCATCCGCTAAGATAAAGAAGCTGTGGTGATCCGATTGAATATTTGGCATTTGATGCTCCATCGTATAATCGTTTATCTTTTTTAAGCCTAGCTAAGCTTTTGGCTAAAGACAATGATGGGATTTTGTTGAGTTCTCTCAAATAATTTGATGGAGCTTATTTTTAAATTGTGATGATGAATAAAATAAACAATCGGTTTTTTATATATTTATAAGGTATTTCTCGATTGAATAGTATTTTTATTTCAATGGAGAAGCCATGTGTTTTACATAATAAAGTCAGATGAACCCCAACAATCAATTTCTCATGCCACATCCAGCGGGCAGGAGCAGTTAAGTAAGACATTTGCTTATAATATTGATTCAGTTAACAACACAATAAAAAGCCAAAAGCTTGTTAGAGAGGCAATAAAAACACCACCTCGTGGTCAAAGTTCAGTGGAGAGAAAAAATAACCTCATTAAAGTAACTCAAAATAAAAGCGATCTTATTCGTTTCCAGCAGGAGCTGCTCAGTACCGCAGAAAATATATTGAAACACGTTGATTTATCCACGGAAGTGTTAGCTACAATATCGGATAAATTAAAGCAGTTAACGTGTGAACCAAACAGACTAATTCAATCAAGGGAATTGTTGCAGGCTAAAAAATTCGAAGAAAAATTAATTAAAATTATTCATCATGAAATGCTCAATAGTAATAATAGAATCTCTTTAAAAGATGTTGGGAAACTTTTTCAAAAAGAGCTAAGTAGGCATCTTAATAATAAAGATTGGCATACAATAGAAACAGCATTGAGTTATGGAAATAGCCAATATTCATTTATCTTAACTCCCGCATCTCAAATGAAATATTGTGGTGATAATCACGAGATATTTTGTGACAACAGCTATAAAGGGAAAGGTATTTGTTCGAAATCAGCAGAAGAGACGACCCACGCTGTTAATTTATGGCTTTCAGAGGTTAAAGATAATAATCAATCCACTTTATTTAGTGGGATCCGCCACGGAGTATTATCGCCTTACGCCCTTCCTGAGCGCAGTGCCGCACGTCTACAAGGCGCTAAAAATAGAGCAAAAGAGGTCGTGATGGCTGCGCTGTTTGCAAAGCCTGAATTGTATAAGAGAGCATTAAATCATGAAGAGGTGACATTGCGGATCGCTTCAAGCTCTTTACTAACATATTTAGGTAAAGAGAAAGGGATGCTTGATGATCAAGTTGCTGCTTGGAAGATGTTAAATAACGATGGCGTTATCAAACTGAATATCAAAAATGAGAAAGGCGAAGCCCAAGAAGTTAAAGTTAAACTGGATATTGCGATATTCAACTTTGGCGTTAATGAACTGGCATTTTCCATCCCGAAGGTGATCAGCCAAAATGATAATTTAAATAAAACCGCTTTAGCCCAAATATTAGGGTGTAACTATCTTATTAATAATGAAGTGGGGGGATGGGTAGGTCACTATTTATCTGAACATCCTCATGCTAGTAATAGGCATAAAGTAGAAGAGTTATGTCAGCAGATAAAGGAAATATGGAAGAAAAAATCATATCGTTATGATGGTAATGAGCCTTATAAAATAGCACAACGTATCGCGATGTTAGCTTACGAAATTGGTGCAGTGCCTTGCTGGAATTGCAAAAGTGGTAAAGATAGAACAGGTATGCTGGACGCAGAAATCAAGCGGGAAGCTATCAATTATCATCAAGGTTATAGTTTGAGTAAGCCAGGCGCTAAGTTGACGAATGAAGAGAAAAAATTATTCCAAGGTGTTTTGCTATATAGCGGTAACAAAGAAGTACAGGAATGCAATACTGGCGTTGCAGGTAATAAAGTCACCAAAGATCTACCATTCATGTTAAGACCACTTGCATTATCTTATAAAACACGTATTGGTGATGAGGTTATTCGGCGACAGGTACAAGGGTTTTCATCTTTAGTTTAATATTATTAATGCTTTTTGAGGTTGATCATAGATGAAGGGCATATTTGTGTCCTTTCATCATTGAGGAATTGCTATTTACAGTAGGTTATAATAAATGTTCAGCTTTACTTATGTATTTATTGGCGATGTTCTGTGGCATGAAAAAATAGATATTCATATCACTATGACAATAAATACCGCATTGTCGCCGTCGATATTTTCTAAAGCACGCTGGGTTATGAATGGGCGGAATACCGTTACGATATTCTTGTAAATACCTCATTTATAACACCGTCAATTTGTAGAGTATTTATGCTGCATTTCGATACTCACAAGCATCTAAAATAATCTTCAAGTTTATTTATTGTTATAATGCTGCATTTTACATGCAGCATTATTGTATGGAATAAAATCCTATTGGGATTGGAGGTAGGTTATAAGCGGATAACTTATTGATTTAATATAAGCTGAATCCTTCAAATGGGTTCCAGCCATCAAGGCCTTTGACTTTTTTTAGGTAATAAGCATAGTTTGCAGTAAATCCCCACATGAAAGATACCCCTAGAGATATAGCTGTCCAAACTGGTCTGGGGAATTCTCTACCTATAATAAGTTCAATGGTTGCAAAAAGCATGGTGATACATAAGCTTATAGCTAACAAGATTAGAGCTTTTTTCCATAATCCTACAATTGCAAAATAGATAGGTCCAAAGAAGTAAGCAAAAAAATTAAACATAATAAGAAAGCGAGCAAAATAAGGTTGCTGCTTTATGGCAGCTTTGTGTTCAGGGGTTTTTGGTGCTCCATATGTATCAAAAAATGCAAAACGTTTTTGCCATTTTATAGGGTATTGCTTAGTTTCCATTACTACTCCATCTGTATTAGAATTAAAAAACGATGGATATAATACGATGTTTTCCTATTTAATGTAGTGGCAATTGAACACAATTTATTAAATAAGAGAATATTCTTAACTATACATGGAGTTAATTTAATTTATTTACCTCACGAATAGCCCTGATATAGGTTGACAACTCTTCAGGTATAAAACGCTCGATGAACTTGATTGGGCGGTTTATAGTTTAATGAAAAATGTCTTTCATTGAGCATTGAATATTATTATGGATTTTCAGATAGTTCGATGAACAATACTGTAGCCCTCGATTTGAGTGATGGATTATAGGGATTGTTGAACTTTGTCTTTTTAAGATTCGAAGTAACAATTTCTTTACCATATTCATTTTCATGTTGCCATCTAAATGATAACCAGCGATTTTTTTTTCGTGAATAAGCATTAGTAACTAGGTTTAAATAAGTAATATCAGCTACCCCCATTTTTTCCTGAATAACTCAGCTTTACGCTTTTTTGATAAGCGAACACTAAAATCGCTATCCATGACTTTGATAACGGTTTTAAAAATGTCAACTTTAAGTTATAGAACGTGGTTCATCTTAATTTTCTTCTTTCGGTAGGCTACTGTTCATGTCCACTTTCCCTAAAATAAGACAGCTATAATTAGATTTTCTGCCCTAAAATTTGCAGAGGTCATGATGAAAAAAGCCCGTTTTACTGAAACTCAAATCGTTAATATTTTAAAACTCACTGATTCTGGCATGGAAGCTAACGATATTAGCTAGCAGTAAGTGAAAAAAGACCACTAATAATTGAGAAAACACCGAATATTCATTGGGCATTGGATTTTATGCATGATGGTTTATATTGTGGTAGCCGATTTCGAACATTGAATATTATTGATGAAAGAACGCGAGAGTGTCTGGCAATTGAAGTGGATACGTCATTGCCTGCTGAACGAGTTATTAGAGTGCTTGAACGCTTGAGAGTCGACAGAGGGCTACCGAAACAAATTCGCATAGATAATGCTCCAGAGCTAATTGCTGTTAATTTATTGAACTACTGTGAAAATAATCAAATAGCGTTATGCTATATTCAATTCGGTAAGCTACAGTAAAATGGCTTTATCGAGCGTTTTAATGGTTCGTTCCGCCGTGAGTTTTTGAATGTTTATTTATTTGAATCGTTGAGCCAAGTTAAAGAATTAGCGTGGTATTGGCAGCAGGATTATAACTTTAGCCGAACGCATGAAAGTTTAAATCACCTCCCACCGAAGGCTTATCGTAAACAGTTAGAAAACTCTAGTTTAGGATGTCTTAATCAATGGGGAGTGGACTATAGGTAGAGTTATCTATAGAGGACAAACGAAATCTATTGATTCAAATAAAATAGTGATTGTAATAGATAAAGATCCACTAATACCGAATGGTTATCGTATTCAAACTGCGTATCCTCACTAGTGTAGGGAAATGATGAATATGGAAAGAATTAATTATTTATTAGGCTGTTATTTTCATCAAGATTGGGACTGTGAAGCATCTAGTGATATAGAGGCATTAAATAATTTTGTAAGAAGAGAAACATCTGAATCTATTTTGAAGTTAAAAAAAGAACTATCGGAAATAATAAAGTCAGGAAAAGAGTTACCTGAAAAATATTTGTATGAACACAATTGCTATTATATACCCTCAGAAGATGGATTGACTATATTGGAGTGGTTTAAAAAACTTCATGATGCACTATGAGATTAGGATAGCCCTGATAAAGTTTTCCTTAAAATCTTACTCCCATTCAGTTTGCTGGATAATCAACAGTCTGGCTTGGCGAGTGAGAGGGTAGTGACTTCCTATATAAAGGGTTATATATCATGTTGTTACTGATAATAATCAGTTGAGTTTTCCTCGGTAATGGACGTAACTCACAGTATACTATCTGATTTTGACAACTTTTTCTTTAGTTGCTTGGCTAGCAATGTTGGAAAGCACATTGAGCATGGTGTGAAGTGGTCAATAAAAACTGACCACGGTTTTAGAGCTTTTCTAAAATAATCGTTCCGATTCATTGGGTGTTAAACCGCCATTATATTGATGCGGCCTAAGTTGACTGTAAGATACTATAATGAATAACTTCCTGTCGAGCTTCAATTACATGGCGGTAGCCTTCTTTAAGATCTCATTATGCTCTTCAAGGCGAGCAATTTTCTTTTTCAGTTCACGAATTTCGACTTGTTCTGGTGTCATCGGTGAGGTTTTTGGTAAAATACTTTTGCGTTCTTGTTTTAGTTGCCGAACCCATTTGTCCAGAGTAGGGTGGATTTACCTATGCCCATGGCGTTAGCAGCTTCGAGCACGGAATAGTTCTGGCCAAGCACAAGTTGAGCCGCTTCAAGTTTAAATTCCGCACTGAAATTACGTCGAGTTTGCTTTGTCATTGTTATCAATTGTTAAGTTATGAGGTGTATAGTAACACCTCTATTAAGGTGGCCAAATTAACGATGCCACTTCAGACAAAGGATGGGAATGAAAGTAATTAATTACTTTTTAATTATATCTATGTGCTACTCATTTGGTGCTTTTGTTATGTTTTTATTACTTAAGCTCATTATCGAAGTAATTAGATATATGAAATTAAATGTTTTTGTTATTGATATTCCTGTTATTAAGGAATTAATAATTTTAGGTGTAGTTTTAGGAGTGTTCACTGGCTGCGTACATATGTTCATTGTTTACAAGAATCATAAGCGGCTTAAATGATGTTTAATGTATACTTATAAATCGATCAATAGCTCCCATTTTTGTATTCAGGGAGCTATTTAGCCACTTTAGCTCTTCAATCCCCCCTCAGCCTGTCGGATAATCAACTGTCCGGGTTGGCGAGTAAGGGTAAAGAGGCTCCCCACCTCAAATCCTATCTCTTTCAGCCACTTACCGCTTAAAGTGAGTTGTGGGCTGGGGTTCGGTTTACCGCGGTTGGCGGCGATACGTCAAGTGCGGCGAATGCCGGTCAGGCAGGCAAAACGACGGTTGAGAATAACTCAATGTCTGGTGTTGGGCTCGGTGGAAATCTAGGGTTCTGGCTTGCTGATATAAAAGATTGCGATCAAAATTGCAAAGCGGAATTGCTAAAGGAATTAATGATGGTAATTTAGAAACATCAGGATATGCTGCTGGTGTTACTGGTCTGGGCTTATACTCAGGAACAGGACTTATTGTTGCTGGTATAGGTGGAAGTGCTAATTACCTCATTCAGTTATCTGGAGATAAACCCATTAATTACACTGATGTACTCATTGCTACTCACATAGGTGGAATTACTAAAAACTCTAATCTTTATGGTGTCGTAAGGGGGAATGTTTTCGGTGGCGGCCTTTCAAGTGAATTAAAAGGTGAAGATCCATTGCTAGGCGCTGGAACGTCTGGAATTAGTTCAGGAATTGGTTATGGACTAGGCGGTCTCATAAAGTGGGGTGGTAATCAATGGGGATTTCATAAAACTAATGGTTTTGAACCTAAATATAACCCTAAATTACAAGGTGGTGCGAATAAAGGGCAATTAGGGTTATCAAAAGATTTATCACCAGCAGTACTGCCTGGGATCGGAGGGAATGTAGGTTCATCTTTAACGACTGAAATCACTAATAGCCAAGCCCAAGAAGCAATTAAAAAAGAGCAGGAAAATGCCAATGAAGCACAGAAATAGTAAAGGATTTTTTCTTCTTTTTTTAACTTCAATGTGGGCTATTGTAATTTTTGCTATGGGGGTCTTTTCATTTTTTTTTGCAGAAAGTTATACATGGCTACTGATGAATACAGAATTTACATTTTCATTTGAGTACATAAAAAAAGCATGCAAGCTAGCACTGGTATTAAGCCCAATGCTAGGAGTGGTGACCTACTTTATGTATAATAAATAGGATAATAGTTAATGAAGTGATTTAACTAACTTCACCCCTCAGCCAACTGGATAATCAACTGTTCAGCTTGGCGAGTGAGGGTAAAGTGATTGCCCACCGTAAAACCGATTGCATTCAGCCACTTACCACTGATGATCAGTTGTGGGCTGGGGTTGGATTTACCGCGGTTGGGGGCGTAACCCACTGTATACTGTCTGGTTTTGACCACTTCTTCTTTAGTCGTCGGTGTTTTTACACGACAATCACGCTTTTAAAGTTGATGGTTACTGGTTTAGGGTTACGAGAGATGCTAAAACAGGAGAGATAAGTAATTCATTTATAACAATGCCACTTAGGAGTATCCAATGAGTAGTATAAATATAAATTGGTTAATCAATACGAAAAAGCACGTAATAGATAGTGGTGGAGTAGACTTATATTATTTACTTGAAACCATGCTAAGTGAGCAAAAAATGAGTTTTCAACAATTTATTTATGATGCATCAAGAGGGATAGGCTGTGTTGTCTCTGAAGGGTTAGTATATGTATTAGATCAAGATTTAGATGATCCAAGCGAGTTTGATGGTGCTTGTTTTATCCTTGGTGACTATGAAAGTTCGACGCTTTCACCTCAGAAATTTGTTGAGTTAATGCGGGTCATAACGGATAGTTATATAACTGAGCATCCAGAAAATAAAGAGACAATAGAACGCTCTATGGTGAGACTTAAAGAACGCTATACTTGATATTGACGTAGTTTTACTCCCCTCTGCCAGTGGGATAATCAACTGTCCGGTTTGGCGAGTGAGAGTGACGTTGCTGTTCACTGTAAATCTCTTATCTTTCAGTTACTCATTGATTAAGATGAGTTGCGGTTTGGGGTTGGGTTTACCGCGGTTGGGGGCGTAACCCACTGTATACTGTCTGGTTTTGACCACTTCTTCTTTAGCTGTCGGTGTTTTTACACGACAATCGCGCTTAGCCATGGTGACTACTCCTTTAGTTGCACTGGTTAGCCATGTTGGGGTGTTCCCGCACCTGAGCATGGTGTTATCTCTAATTATTTTATCCAATCAATCGCTTAGCCTGATGTTTTAAAATCAACGCATCCAAAAATCGATGTCACTGATTTTAACTCTTCTTCGTCTATCTGTTTGACCGCTTCAAACTTCAGTTCATTTCGCGGCTCACACTCGCTTTTTTTAAATGACAGTGAATGCCCATGAAAAACTGAATATCATTTTTGAGAAAGAGAGAGCAGAAGCGGATAGAGCAGAATCAGTTGATTGGGGAAATAGGTCAGCAAATCATGGATGTGGCGTTGACGGGGGTGAAAATTCGCGCTATAGAAGCGGTGAATAAAAATCATCCTACTTTGATGGGGAAAGCGCGAGAGGATGCTATTCAGGCTGAAATCAACGACTCTGGCTGGCAAGTCGGTGGAGACAAACGGCGCATAGTCGAATCAGGTACGGCGTTAATCTAAGGGTTAGTGAATGGTGATGTGAACAAAGCAGTGGCGAATGCCAGTGCGCCGTATATTGGTCAGCAGATAAAAGATGATAAAGCCAACGTTGCGGCCCACGGTATTGCGAATGTTGCATTAGCGCTGGCAAAAGGTAAAAATGCAGGAGCACAATCGTTAGGAGCGATGACCGCCGAAGCGGTTGGTATGTTGTCGAAAGAGCTGTATAAGAAAGATGTTAGCCAGCTTACCGAAGAGGAAAAGGCGACGGTGAGTGCGTTTGCGAGTCTGGCAGCCGGTATTGCGGGTGGTTTAGTGGGCGGCGATACGTCAAGTGCGGCGAATGCCGGTCAGGCAGGTAAAACGACGGTTGAGAATAACTATCTGAGTGCCAAACAAATCACATCTTGGGTTGATAAGTATGATAATGCATCCACCGATGAGGATAAAAAGAAACTAATCGCAATGGCTGAGAACTTGGATAAAGAACAGTTACAAAAAGCGTTAGATACAAAAATTTCTAAAGATTATTTAGAGCAACAAAAGAATGAACTCACTGCATTGTTAAATTCAGGCAACTGCAATTCAGATTGCCGCTATATCGCACAAACAAGCATCAATCAATTGACCCCAATCATTGATAACTATGGTGATTTAGAAATAACAAATAAAATTCCTAGGGCTGCAATAGCAACAATTACATTAGGTTTGCCAATGATGAGTAAAGCGGTTAGCCCCTATGTATCCAGTTGGTTAGGAAGTACTTCTGTCGCTAATCGTGTGATAGGGGTAACAACCACAGGCACGGCAAACTTAGGAATGCAGGGATATAACATTTATAAAAATCCTGAAAATACTGATTTTAGTTACGCAAATTTCGGAACGTCATTATTAACAGGGGGGATCACACCAGGAATGGGATATTGGGGTACCGTCACAACCAATACAACAGGAGTTGGAGTCTCAAGCTTAATTGATGGTAAATCTCCTTGGCCTTCGATGGGTGGAGCATTTATCGGTTCATCGGTAGGCTATGGTGTTGGTCTAGGGACTACACATGTTTTAAATAACAAATTGAATCCATGGTCAAGTGGGTTCAAGGAAAGGTACTTAGTAGAAATGCCATCTATATCGGCACCTCCGACTATATCATCTGTTCCTAGCATAACTGGAAGTACAATTGGAGCTATTGGCTTTGAAGCAGCAAATGAAATAGTTATAGAAACATTAAAACCAGAGGATGGGAAATGAAAATATTCATATATTTTTTGCTTTGGTCTTTAATTATGTTTATAGCCATTTTTTTCACAGTAGTTGTAACTAAGCTTTTAATTAAATTAGTTTCATATTTTGAAACAGACTCGTTTACTTTTGGAGCAAAGGACTTCATTGATGCTATAGAAATAGGATGTATTATGGGAACATTTTTAGGAGCTGTGGTCTGTTTAGTTACTTATCTTGAATATAAAAAACGCTAATATTTTTTACTAAGAGATCCCAGCCCCATACTGGGATCTCTTTAGCTGCCTTACTCCCCCTCAGCCAGCCGGATTATCAACTGTCTGGCTTGGCGCGTGAGGGTATAGTGACTTTTCACCTAAAGTTTCTTATTTTTCATCTGCTTATCGATTAATGTGAGTTGTGTGCTGGGGTTGGGGTTACCGCGGTTAGGGACGTAACCCACGGTATGCTGTCTGGTTTCGACCATTTCTTCTTTATCTGCTTATGTTAGAGTTTGCGAAGAAAAATTCACCATTACCGCAATGGGATGCAGGGAAAGGCGAAAAAACTGGAGAAAAATAATGTCTAACGAAATTTTATTTCCAATTAAAAAACTTCCTCAATTTGAAGATATGCTGAATAATATCGTTGATGGATTTAATAATTTCTCTTTATCTACAAAGAAATTAACTATAGGCATATCCGCTAAAAAGGGGCTAAATTTAGTCGATAAGTTTATCTATATACATGACCATCAATATGATTATTTTTGTTGGGTAAGTTTCAATTTTATTGAAGAAAATTTACGCGATATAGAAGATACAGAGTACCCATACATAGGAAGTGTTTCCACAAGAGGTGAGACTAACTTAAAGTTTTCAATTTTGATTCTATATATAATAGCTAGCTCATTAAATTCAAGAATAATTTATGATGATGCTTATTTAGTCCAAGCGAAAGAGCCTTATCCGTGCCATGAATTAAAACCATTTGTTGAGCGTTACATTCAAGATCTTTATTCTGTTACTTAATTAAGAAGATCCCTGTGATACATAAAGATCTTCCTTAATGATCTTACTCCTCTTCAGCCAGCCGGATTATCAACTGTCCGACTTGGCGAGTGAGAGGAGCGTGACTTTCCACATAAAGCTTATATATCATGCAGTTGCTGATAATAATCAGTTGGGTTTTCTTCAGTAATGGACGTAACTCACAGTATACTATCTGGTTTTGACAACTTTTTCTTTAGTTGCTTGGCTAGCAATGTTGGAAAGTACATTGAGAATGGTGTTATCTCTGATTATCTTATCCAATTATGCGCTTAGCCTGATGTTTTAACATCAATGCATGCAAAATCGATGTCATCAATTTTAACTCCTTTGCATCCTAGTAATGATAAAAAAAATAGATGCCTATAGAAAAGGCTGCATTAAGGGAGGAAATGAAAATTTAAAAATGGTGGGGTTGATTAATAAAGCACCTTCGATACCGGAAGGGATAGCATTTATGCAAGTAGCTAGTATTCTAAAATCTGAAGGCGTTGCGGTAAGTGCTTGGGTTGAACGTATAGCTAGTGATTTATCTCACTAAATTTCTAATGGATGGATTATTGCTGTTATAACCATAGATAAAATGGTAAAAAGTTTTTTATTGATGTGGTTAGTAGGCTTGCTCCCCATTGTTGCAGTAATAGATCTATGGAAGAACAATATGTTAGTTCAGTAACTATGTTTGAAAAAACTTTATAGGTGAAGTGATTGTTCCTGAAGGATGGCAGACATGATTTTACAAATCGAATTTCCAGATAATTTATTTTTAAGTAAACTAGAACAGCAAAAAAAAAATACCTTGTCATATACAAATATCTAATAAATTTGAAATTATTTTTGAAATTGAATCAACAAGAATTATTGGAGAAGTGAGCGAATATAATAGGGCATTATTCGAACAAAGAGTTATAGCCAGAGCTGGAGGCAATTATATTTATAATGAACCATCTTTGATAACATTAAGCCGCGTTAGTAAAGGGGTGTATAGGGTCGTTGATCTCTTCGTTTTTTATAGCGATTTTGGATGGTGTTCAGTCATTGAAAACGGCGATTACATGGAGCCCCACCAATTTTGGGATAATGATGATGAAGATCCAGACTTTAAGCCATAAATATAAAGAGTAATTAATAGGAAATGTAGCTCGACTAAAGGAGCTATATTCACCTAACTACCTCGCTTCTTCGAGTACTCAGCCGGATAATCCACTATTTAGCTTGGTGAGTGAAGAGGGAGTGCTTAGCATCTAAAATATTAACTTAATAAACTAATTACTTCAGAGGATGAATTGCTGGCTGGAGCTGGAGTTACCTCGGTTGAAGGTGTAGCCTACCGCATATAATTTGGCTTTCCTCGCCGCCTCTTAAATGGTTTTTATTTTCTACCTTAGTTTTTCTCGCCAGAGCCGATAAAAAGACAACAGCAACTGGATGCCAATAAAAACATCACACTGACCGTAAAAAAGAATATTAACCTGACCAGTATCACTAAGAATGGTAAGAGTGAAAGTAAAAGCCGCTCATTTTGAGTGGGAATTGGTACGGATGATTTCAGTGCCAATGGGAGTGTGAACCAAGGCAAAGGTTTTGAGAAAGGCAATAGCCAGTTTTACACGGATAGTGAGGTCAATTCTGGTAAACAATTAACGCTACACAGTGGCAAAGACACCGACCTCACGGGGGGCAAACCCGTGGTGAAAGTGTTAAAGCGGATGTTGACGGCAATTTAACGGTCAGTAGCCAACAAATGAGCAACAAGCACGATTCGAAGCAAACCGGCAGCAGTGTAGGCGGAAGCCTCAGTTTTGCGGGCTGTGGCTCTTTGAGTCTCAATGCTCGCAAAACTGAGATGTACAGAGACTACCAATCATGCAGGTAAAGGAGGATTTGATATTACTATCGGCAATCATAGGTAATCCTCTCCACATTGATTTGCGTCACATTGAGCCATTAGGTATATATTGTCGTAAATTTACTCATAACTAATACTATCAGGACTCATTTTTTACTCTGGAAATAAACTTATCCACCAATCTCCCAGCTAGTTTTTCAGATTTTTTTTGTAAAAAGTAAAAATAAAAGATAGGCAAAAACATTAAAAAACAATAAAAAATAGTTAGCCAGTAATTTGTAACAAAAAAGTCAAAAACAGTATCAGAAATGTAACTAATATTTGTTGAAAACCATTTATCTAATCTTGTTGAGAATAAAAGTATAGCTAAAATTAATACAGGTAAAGCCATTATTCCCGAAAGGATATTAACCTTACGCTTAATTTTCACTACAGATAGATATTCATCGTCACTCATATAACGAGCAATATCTAGGAGTTGATCATTTAAGTCATCTCGGCAATCAAGTTTCACATCATTACGT
Source organism: Providencia sp. PROV261 (assembly GCF_028477945.1). NCBI lineage: Bacteria > Pseudomonadati > Pseudomonadota > Gammaproteobacteria > Enterobacterales > Morganellaceae > Providencia > Providencia sp. PROV261. Next base: position 95,475 of record NZ_JAMPMC010000025.1, read on the forward strand.
TCTATTTCTTGATGCAATAGACGCAGTAACTGACTATTCTCTATAGATTTACCAAGTGCTGTTATTATTCCCATTTATATGTCCTAGAAATATCCAAGTTTTCCTAAAATTACGATGATAATTAAATACTAAAAGTAAGGAATAAAGCAACAGATTTTTAGTACGATAAATTCTTTTTATACGAAATGCTACAAGTCACTCTTGTTGCGTATTAATAATATCGTCATTTTCTTCATAAGCCTACTCTTTTAGATATTTTCTTGTTTTTATTTTAATCAAGCAAGGGGGAATAATGGAATATAATCCAATTTTTTGAAGTATTAAATGACAAAAAAGCAAAAAAGTTTATGCAGCTAAATTTAAGTAAAAAAACGTAGTATTGTGACAGGGCAAGATTATAGTTGTTATGAGTGAAGGTGTATTACCTATCTATGAAACCTCCCCTTAGTTTAAAAAAATTATCAGAAATAATAGAATGAAGTGAAGAGCTAGCAGACAGCTTTTATACGAACAGAATGGCTATTATAGGCCCATAAGAAAATGGAACAACCTTCTTAGGATGGTTTAAAAAATTCATGATGCTTTATAGCATTATCAAATCTGTACTTTAAATAGAATGTAGTTCATCTTAACTTCCTTCTTTCGGTAGGCTACCAGCCTTATGGGATAAAGATGGTACATTTAAAAATCTGGAATGTATGCCGCTAGATTAACCACGGCACTGGTATAAGATATAAAAATATCATGCTGAACAAATCATATGAAAGAGTAGATGGGGGGCATACAGTAAAAATGAGTATAAAAATAGAAAAGCTTTATAAATGAGGGATGGGCGGTGCAAGAATCATTAGTGGTTTTTGGCGATATGCCATTATCAGGTATTCAATTAAGATCTATTAAATATGATCGAGCGGTCCTATCACTTTCATTAATTAAGCCCGATGAGGAACTAAGTTTAATATTTGAGTGGATATATTCCTTTAGGGTAACAGATGAAGGGGATTTATTAAAAATGCTAGACCATTTCAATGGTCAGATGACAACTGGGGTTTATAAAGTTAAAAATTCATCCTATTTAGAATGGTTTCATGAGCAAAGTGAGAATATACATGATGATATTATAGAGCATTATTTAATTGTGACCCTTGATGAGGTTGTCGAAGTACTTGCGGCAGTGGAACCGATAATTAAAACGGTATGATATGTAGTAAATCCCTGGAATACAGTAAGTTAAGCCTGTAAGGGGCGGGAAGCACATTGATCCGTTTTTTCAGGTAATCACACGCTAAGAACTATAGTCATGACTATATCACACGACTATTTTATTGAATGTAGAATTGGTCTTTACTCAAAAATAAAAATGCGGCAACTCTAGTCAAATGGCATGATAACGGTCTAGCTGAGTGTATTTTCTGAGAGAACGGTGGGTCTGAGATGAATAACTATCTTAGAAAGCTAAATATGGTGTGATGGGATCTTCTGATATTAAAAAGTTAAAAGGCTTTGCAAAAAAACGATCAGTTGAAAGAGGTTTGTTCTGGCTTGAGTCTTGAACGTTAAATACTTAAACAATATGGCATACGCAGCCCATCAAAAACGTCAAAAGGCATACAACCTAGTTGTGGTTTTGCTAAATTTTAAGGTGATAATTTAAGATAATTAGATGATATCTATAGGATTACTTGATTGGAGGAAACCACTGTAGAAGTGAAAGTGGTGCCGGACTCAGAATAAAACTCGCAGTATAATTTATTGATATATATGTAATTATCGAAATCCAAAAACATTAGAGCCCCCGTTAGGGCCCCAAGATGTTTTTGTATTGATTTTGAAGTCGAACAGGGTACTTTTCTGTCGCACCCCAAATTATAGTTTGGGTTCGTAGCACGGAATCGTACTCGTTACCAACTTCAAGGTGACTTTTTAACATCACTTAATAATTTTAGCATAACTTTACCATATTAATATTCTCCATTGACATTGGTTGATAATAGTAGAGTTCAGATAACGCCATCTAGAGGGTATCAAAGAAAACTCT
>NZ_JAMPMC010000026.1:0-1035 GCF_028477945.1 Providencia sp. PROV261
GTCCATTACCGCTTCACGCCCTTCACGCATAAAAGTATTCACAAAGCTGACAAAGATATTGCCTTCATTAGCTGTATTAAAGTTAAGGTTTGACTTGGCTGATGTATAAGGCAAAAACATCTCTTCCTGCAATTCACCATTTTCAGTATTAATGCTATATAACCGGACTGCAAGCATAATTGGGGCATGACCATACTCAATATATTCATAGCGGTCTGCTGAAACTTTTCCTTTTAAATAGCTATAAACATATTTTTTCTCTCGATCGAAAATTAGGACTGGTAGCGGACTTAAAAAGATTATATAACCCGTCATGCCGGTAAAAACACCCAAAATTAACGTGAAAATTATAAAAGCAACGTCCATACCTCCAACTTTATTGACATGCCCCCCCCATAAATAATAATCGACAAAGAAAGCTCCAAAGCTTTTATTGCCTTCACCGTAAAATGGTCTAAGTTCCTTAACTTGTTTAGTCAATAGTATATTTTTTTCTTTAGAAAGATTATAATGTTTCTCATACATTGAAATGGTGCTAACAAAAGTATTGTAAGATTTTATGTTTCTATTTATTAATGCACTCAAAATTACTATAAAACAAACTAAAATAACCAGAAAAAAGCTCATTGCCCCAACATCGCGTTTTCCTCGATTAACATTCGCAATGGCAAATTGTTTAGCATTAATTTCATCAATAAAGGTTAGCTCTTCAGGCTCAACATTATTTTGGTAACGCTCGTGATTAGATACAAAACTTTGTTTCTTGGCACGGTCAAAACTGGATTTTAATGTCATGTGTTTTTTGACAAAGGCAACTATTCCCATTATATCTTTTCCTCATTAATAAAGCCCAGAGTGCAATTAACTTCATCTAACGCTTTTTCACTGTCGATATACCGCATCGGTGGTAGAGGTGACTCAATTTTGCAAATGAAATCATCCTTATAATCATTCGATTCTTTAAAGCTAACATACTGACTAATAATAGTATTCACTCATTCTTTATTGTTTTAACCCCATTGATTACAACACTCC